>NZ_JBKFBI010000016.1:0-67976 GCF_053346095.1 Methylobacterium sp. A52T
GGGGCGCCGGGGCGCGGGGCTTCGAGGGCGAGGGGCTGGAGCGCGGTGTCCGGCCGCCCCGCGAAGCGGCCGGGCCGCGGATGGGCGACGAGGTGGAGGGCGCCCGCCGCCGCGTGGCGCATCGGGCCGTGCCGCACCTCGAAGGCGAGGCCGAGCCCGCCGGCCGCCGCGAGCGCCAGGGCGAGCGGGGCGAGGAGGCCGCCGCCGCCGGAGGCCAGCGCCAGGGCCGTGACCGCGCCGCCGAGGGCGTAGGCGAGGAGGAGGACGGGCAGGATCTGGAACCGCCCTACCGAGAGGCGCGGCGTCCTGCGCGGGTAGCGGCGCGCGCCGACGAGCAGCGACCCGGCGGCCGTGACGCCGAAGGCCAGGGCGACGAGGATCCAGTAGGGCGCGGATTCGCCGAGCGGCGGCAGGATCGCCAGGGCCGTCAGGACCGAGGCCGCGAGCAGGCCGCCTGCCACCACCGCGTGCATCCGCGACGCGTAGGCGTCCCGCGCCACGACGTGGTGCACGTCCACGAGATAGCGCCGAGGCAGCTTGGCGAGGCCGTCGAGCCACGCCACCGGGGCCGTCGCCCCGGCCCGCCAGAGGGTCGCCCGGCGCGCGACCTGAACGAGGGCCAGCGCCGCCATCGCCCAGACGAGGCCGGGAAACACGGTGGCCAGAGAGACGGGACCGGCCATGGCTGAGCTCAGATGTCCTTGCACAGCCGCAGGGCGTCGTAGAGCGCCGCGTGGATGTTGCGCCCGGCCACGGCGTCGCCGATCCGGTGGAGGGCGTAGCCCCCGGACAGGTCGAAGGGCTGCGGCTCGCCGCGGAGCAGGGCCTCCTGGTCGGTCTGGCCGCGATTCACCGAGCCGGCCTTGAGGCCGTGATAGAGGCCGTCCACCGGGAGCGTCCCGTGCTCCACCACGATGCGGTCGACGAGGCGCTCCTCCTCGGCGTCGGTCATGGTGTTGCGTAGGGCCGCCACGAAGCGGTTGCCCTCGGGATAGATCTCGATCAGCTCCATGTTCGGCGTCAACACAACGCCGAGCCGGTAGAGTTCGCGCAGGTGGATCGGCTGATTGGTGGTGCCGACCTCTTCGGCCACCATCCGGTCGTGGGTGGCGATCTCCACGAGGCAGCCGCGCTTGGCCAGGAGTTCGGCGACCGAGGCGGCGTTGTGCTGGCCCATCTCGTCGTAGAGCAGGACCGAGCCGGTCGGCTCGACAGCGCCGGAGAGCACCTCGGCCGTGGTTACGGCGTGCGCCTCCGCCCCCTTGGCGTGGCCGCGGGACGGGCTGCCGCCGGTCGCGACGATCACCACATCGGGGTTCTCGGCGCGGATCGCCTCCTCGGTGGCGGCCGTGTTCAGCCGCAGGTCGACGCCGAGCTTGGTGACCTGGGCGACGAGCCACCGGGTGATGCCCGACATCGCCTCGCGCCACCCGGCCTTCGCCGCCAGGGTGATCTGTCCGCCGGCCTGGGCGCCCTTCTCGAACAGCACGACCGCGTGGCCGCGCTCGGCGCAGACACGGGCCGCCTCGAGCCCGGCAGGCCCGGCGCCGACGACCACGACCCGGCGACGGACATCCGCCCGGCGGATCTCGTGGGGCATCGTGGCCTCGCGGCCGGTGGCGGCGTTCTGGATGCACAGGGCGTCGCCGCCGACGTAGATGCGGTCGATGCAGTAGCCCGCGCCGACGCACTGGCGGATATCGTCGGCCCGGCCCTCGGACAGCTTGCGCACGAGGTGCGGGTCGGCGATGTGCGCCCGTGTCATCGCCACCATGTCGACGTGACCCTCCGCCACCGCGCGGGCCGCGGTCGCGAGGTCGGTGACGCGCTGGGCGTGGAAGACCGGCACGTCGACCTCGCGCTTGATCGCGCTCGGCAGGAACAGGAACGGCGCCACCGGGAACGACATGTTGGGCAGGGAGATCGCGTGGGCGATGTGGTCCCGCGCCTGCCCGCCCAGGATGTTGAGGAAATCCACGAGGCCGCGCCTCGCGTATTCCGACGCGATGGCGAGGCAATCCTCCTGCGAGAGGCCGTCGGCGATCATCTCGTCGCCGGACATGCGGATGCCGATGACGTAGGCGTCGCCGACCTCTGCGCGCATCGCCTCCAGGACCTCGATGCCGAAGCGCATCCGGTTCTCCAGGCTGCCGCCGTACTTGTCGGTGCGCCGGTTCACCGCGGGCGACCAGAACTGGTCGATCAGGTGGCCGTGGGCGGCCGAGACCTCGCAGCCGTCGAGGCCGCCCTCGCGGCAGCGGCGCGCGGCCGCCGCGAAGCTCCGCACGACGCGAGCGATGTCCTCCGCCTCCATCTCCTTCGGGAGGGTGCGGGAGGCGGGCTCCCGCCGCGGCGAGGGCGCGAGCGTCGGCAGCCAGTGCTCGGTGTCCCACTTGGTGCGGCGGCCCATATGGGTGAGCTGGATCATCAGCTTGCCGCCGTGGGCGTGGATCCGGTCGGCGAACTGCCGGAAGTACGGGATCACCGCGTCGTCGGCGACGGAGATCTGATTCCAGGGGGCGGCCGGGCTGTCGGGGGCGACCGATGACGACCCGCCGAACATGGTCAGCCCGATCCCGCCCCTGGCCTTCTCGGCGTGGTAGAGCTGGTAGCGCTCCTGGGGCTTGCCGTCGCGGCCGTAGCCCGGCGCGTGACTGGTGGACATCACCCGGTTGCGGATGGTCAGCCCCTTGATGGTCAGGGGCTTCAGCAGCGCGTCGGCGTTGGCGATCACGGGAGCACTCCCGAAGGCGAGGGGGTGTGCGATGCGGGGAGGAGCCGGGCGCGGCCCGGGCCTCACCGCTCGATGACGAGGTCGCTCGTCGGCCTGGAGCAGCACAGCAGGGCCATGCCGGCATCGATCTCGCGCTGGCGGATGCCGCCCGCGTGGGTCATCGCCACGGTGCCGGAGGCCACCTTCGACTTGCAGGTGCCGCACAGGCCCTTGGCGCAGGAGGAGGGGAGGCGGATCCCGGCCTTGCGGGCCGCGTCCAGCACCGTCATGTCCTCCGGGCAGTCGAGCACCCGGCGGGTCTTGGCGAACTCGACCCGGAAGCTGCGCACGCCGGCGGCCGGGGCGTCGTCGAGGGCCTGCTCCGCCACGCGGCCGGCCTCCTGCTCGGCCTCCGGCAGGGCGCCGAAGTCGAAGCTCTCCGCGTGGTACCGGGCCATGTCGAAGCCGGCCTCGGCCAGCATCGCCCGCACGGCGTCCATGTAGGGCTTGGGGCCGCAGACGAAGACCGTGCGCTCTAGGAAGTCGGGCACCGTCTCGCGCAGGAGCGCCGGGGTCAGCCGGCCCCGCGGACCCGTCCAGGCCTCGCCCGGAGCGTCCGCCTCGCAGATCGCGTGGACGCTGAGCGCCGCGTCGCGGCGGGCCATCAGGGCGAGTTCGTCCCGGAAGACGATGTCGGCCGGGCTGCGCGCCGAATGGACGAAGGCCACGTCGCGGCCCGCCCCGAGGTCGTGGAGGGTGCGCGCCATCGCCATCATCGGCGTGGCGCCGCTGCCGCCCGACAGGAGCAGGTACTTCGCCCCGGGATGGGTGAAGCACGAGAACTCGCCCATCGGACCGAGCGCCCGGACGGTGTCGCCGGGCTTCAGGTTGTCGTGCAGCCAGTTCGAGACCGGGCCGCCGGCCACGCGCTTGACGGTGATCGCCAGGGTGTGCGGCCGGGTCGGCGCCGAGGAGATCGTGTAGCAGCGGTGGAGCGTCTCCCCGCCGATCTCGAAGGCGAAGGTCAGGAACTGGCCGGGCAGGTAGCGGAACGTCCGCGGCTCGCGGGCGGCGAGCACGAAAGTCTTCACGTCGTGCGTCTCGGCCCGCACCGCGACGCAGGTGAGGACGTCGTCCGTCTCGGCATCCCAGGGCGCGGACGCCGCGAGCGACGCGGCGGCCGGCTCGGCCGATCCGGGGACCCTGGCGGGGGCCGGAGCCACGATCAGCGCCCCAGATGCGCGGCCATGCGGCCGACGTACCAGGTGCAGAACTTCTCCACGAGCATCTCGGTGTGGGGCGAGTACGGGCCGGGCTCGTAGGCCGGGCTGCGCACGCCCTGCTGGCAGATGCCGACGAGCTCGCTGTCCTGGTCGTTGGTGGCCTCCCAGACGCCGGTCAGGTTGGCGAGGTCGTAGTCGACGCCCTCGACCGCGTCCTTGTGGACGAGCCACTTGGTGCGCAGGAGCGAGCGCTCGGCGTCGAGCGGCAGCACCGCGAAGGTGACGATGTGGTCGCCGAGGAAGTGGTGCCAGGAATTGGGCTGCGTCCAGACCGAGAGGCCACCGAGCTTGGCGCTGGTCAGGCTGCCGAGGAGCTTCCGGCAGGCGGCCTTGGTGTCGATCGTGTGGGATTCACCCTCGCCGTCGAGCGGCAGCCGCTCGGTGCGGAAGCCCGTGATCATGGTGTCGAGCTCGTCGATCTCCTTCGACGGCAGCCCCTCCGCCTCCCACGCGCCGTGGCGCGTCCGGAGCAGGCAGCCGTAACGCTCGGCCTGGGCGCGGTCGTGCTCGTCCATCTCCTCGGGCGCGAAGCCGAAGCCGTAGGCGAAGAGCGGCACGGTCAGCTCGGGATGGTTCGCGCCGCAATGGTAGCACTCGCGGTTGTTCTCCATCGTGAGCTTCCAGTTGCCCGGCTCGACGATGTCCTTCTGGAAGGCGACCTTGGTGTCGCGGATGTTGTGGGGCGCGATGTAGGGGCCGAGCCGGGCCGCCACCGCGTCGAAATCGGCGGGCGGGTCGTCCGAGAGGCAGACGAACAGCAGGCCCTCGAGGGAGCGGATGTGGACCGGCTTGAGGCCGTGGCAGCCGCGCTCGAAATCCGGCCCCATGTGGTCGGCGTGGATGAGGGCGCCGGTCAGGTCGTAGGTCCAGGAATGGTAGCGGCAGACGAGGTTGCCGACGGTGGACTTCTCCTCGTGGACGAGCCGCGCGCCGCGGTGGCGGCAGACGTTGTGGAAGGCCCGCACGGCGCCGTCGTCGTCGCGGACGATCGCCACCGAGGTCTTGCCGATGTCGACGACCATGACGTCGCCGGCCTCCGGCACGTCGGGCTCGACGCCGACGTAGATCCAGTGGCGGCCGAAGATGACCGCCATGTCGGCCTCGAAGACTTCGGGGCTCAGGTAGAACTCGGCCGGCAGGCTGTAGCCGCGACGGCGCTCGCGCAGGAGACGCTGCAGAGGGGTCGGCGTCACGTCGAGCATGGGACCTCCGGAGCCATTCAGGCCCCGAAACTATCGCCGCCGGACCGACCGCCCGCTGCCACGCCAGCGACACTCGCTTGGTCAACCGCGACGTGGCGCGGACCGGTCCGTGCCGGGCGCCGGGGCGCCGCTACTCGGCGGCCGACCGGGTGACGGTCTCCGCGCCGTCGTCCACGCCGGAGCGCGCGATGCTGTCCTCCAGCCGCAGCGCGGCGTTGATCAGCGCCATGTGGGAGAAGCCCTGCGGCGTGTTCCCGCGCTGCGCCCCGGTGGCCGGGTCGATCTCCTCCGCGAGCAGCCCGACATCGTTGCACCGGGCGATCAGCCGCTCGAAGGCGGCCCTGGCCTCTCCGGTCCGCCCGTCGAGGGCGAGGCAGCCGACCCGCCAGAACGCGCAGGCCGTGAACGTGCCCTCGTCGCCCTCCAGCCCGTCCTCCATGCGGTAGCGGTAGATCAGGTCGCCGACGCCCAGTTCACGCTCGACCGCCGCCAGGGTATCGCGCATGCGCGGCTCCCGAGGGTCGAGAGCCCCGAACAGGGCGACGCGCAGGACCGCGGCGTCGAGGTGGTGCGAGTCGTAGGCGCCGACATAGGCCCGCTTCTCGGCGTTCCAGCCCTTCTCCAGGTATTCCGACCGGATCTCGGCGGCGATCCGCTCCCACTCGGCGATCCTCGCCTCCGGCACGCCCGCGATGTTGCGGGCGATCCGGGCCGCGTCCCGCAGGGCGACCCAGATCATCGCCTTGGTGTGGACCTGCTGGCGCGGCCCGGTGCGCAGCTCCCAGATGCCGTTATCCGCGTCGTGGCGGTGGCGGATGGCCCGGGCGGTGAGGTTGTCCAGCACCTCCGGCAACCGGTCGTTGACCTTCTCGGGCGGGTCGTAATCGACCGCCTCGAGGAAGACGCACAGCGCGCGGATCAGCTCGCCGTAGATGTCGTGCTGGTCCTGGCACTCGGCGATGTTGCCGATCACCACCGGCCCCACGCCGTTCCAGCCGGCGAGGTGGCTCAACGCCTCCTCCGGCGGCATGTCGCCGGCGATGCCGTACATGAGCCGCGTCTCCCGCCCGAAGGTGCCGTCGCGCTCGCGCAGGAAGCGCAGGAACTCGGACGCCTCGCGGACGTAGCCCAGCATCACGAAGGCGGTAACCGTGAAGGCGGCGTCCCGCATCCAGGTGAAGCGGTAATCGTAGTTGCGGTTGCCCG
Organism: Methylobacterium sp. A52T; assembly: GCF_053346095.1. Taxonomy (NCBI): domain Bacteria; kingdom Pseudomonadati; phylum Pseudomonadota; class Alphaproteobacteria; order Hyphomicrobiales; family Methylobacteriaceae; genus Methylobacterium; species Methylobacterium sp. A52T. The sequence goes on from NZ_JBKFBI010000016.1 coordinate 6,405, forward strand.
GGACCGCCTCGGGCAGGCCGGCCGTGGCCGCGGCGACGATCCCGCCCGAGGGCGAGTAGGTCAGCAGCTTCAGGCACAGGGCGGACCGCATCACCGCGTCCCGGTAGGCGCCGCGATAGGTGCTCCGGGCGCACCAGCGGCGCCAGTAATCGGCGGTCGACTCCAGCCGCCTCTGGGCGCCAGCGAAATCCTCGATGCAGGCCTCGTCCTGATCCTCGCCGTGGGTCAGGACCAGGTAGGCGGTCTCGCCCTCCGCGAGGTCGAAGCGGACCTCGGCCGCGTCGCCCGCGAGGGTCGGGCACGCGTGCGCGTTGACCCGCACACGCCAGTCCCCGGCCTCGAACAGGACCGACCCGCCCTCGACCAGCGGCGTGCACGGGCGGCGGGCGTAGTCGAAGGTCGGGCGGACCCGGAACACGCCCGAGACCCGGCCCTGCTCGCAGGTCAGCAGCCGGATCAGACGGCTCTCGCTCTCGCCGTCCGGCCCCTCCTCGGGCTCCGGGCTCGGCGGGTTGACGGGCATCAGGTCGACGAGGCGCGCCCGGCCGGTCTCCGTGGTGAAGGTCGTCTCCAGGATGTTGGTGTCGGGCAGGTAGCGGCGCGCGCTCCCGGTCGGCCCGTCGAGGGCGAGGCTGCACGCCCCGCCCTTCTTGTCGTCGAGGAGCTTCACGAACAGCGCCGGCGAATCGTGGCGCGGCCAGCACAGCCAGTCGATGGAGCCGTCCCGGGCGATCAGCGCGCAGGAATGGGTGTCACCGATGAGGGCGTAATCGCTGATGGGCTTCGACACGGGGCTTCCGGATGGCGGCACCCGGTCCGCCGGGCAGGACAGAGTCCTGAGGTAGCCGGGCGGCGCCGGGCGGGGAGTCCCGATCGACGATTCGCCGCACGGCCACGCGCGATCGCTCCCGGTCGGTCAGGCCCCGGGCCGTGGCAGCATGCGGTCGCTGATGATCCGCCGCTGGATCTCGCTCGTGCCCTCGAAGATCGTCGTCAGCCGCGCGTCGCGCCAGTAGCGCTCGACCCGGCGCTCGGTGGTGTAGCCGTTGCCGCCGTGGAGCTGCATCGCCTGGTTGGTGACCCGCACCGCCATCTCGGTGGCCAAGAGCTTCACCATCGCCGACTCGCTCTCAGCGGCCTCGCCCTGGTCGAGGAGGTGGGCGACCTGATGCCAGAAGGCCCGCGCCTGCGCGACCTCAGCGGCCATGTCGGCCAGCGCGAAGCGCAGCGCCTGGAAGTCGCCGATCGGGTGTCCGAACTGGACGCGCTCCTGCAGGTAGCTCTGGCAATCCTCGACCGCCGCGCGGGCGACGCCGACGGCCCGGGCCGCCGTGTGCACCCGGGCGATGTTGAGGCCGCGCTGGACGGCGGCGAACCCGCCGGAATCCGCGTCCGCCCCCTGGTCGCCGTAGAGCCCGGTGAGCCGGTCGCTCTCGGGCACGCACACGTCCTCCAGGCTCAGCTCGAAGGTCTGGAAGCCGTGGTAACCGATCTTGTCGATCACCCGGCCGGTCACGCCGGGCGGGAAGCTGTCTCGCTCCTTGAGCACGAGGAACGGCTCGAGGCCGGCCGAGCGCGACTCGCCCGGCTCCGGGTCGCGGGTCCGGGCCAGGACCTCGATGAAGTCGGCGCCCTTGGCGAACCCCGCCCAGCGCTTGGTCCCGGTGATCCGCCACCGGTCGCCGTCGCGCACCGCCCGGGTCTGCACGCCGGCGAGGTCGGACCCGGCATCGGGTTCCGACAGCGAGATCGAGCCGATCCACTGCCCCCGGGCCGAGCGCCGGAGCAGCTCCGCCCGGCGGTCCGGGTCGAGGGTCTGGGTGCCGAGGCCCTGACCGCGGGCCAGGATGCTGCCCACCGAGAGCCAGGCCCGGGCCAGCTCCTCCGAGACGAGGCAGTACTCGAACACGCCGAGCCCGAGGCCGCCATGCTCCGCCGGGATCGTGATGCCGAACCAGCCCTTCTCGGCCATGGCGTCGATGAGCGACCGCGGCATCTCGGCCTTGTGACGGTCGAGCTCGTCGGCGAGCGGCAGGACGGTGTCGCGGGCGAAGGCCCGGGCCTCGGCCTGCAGCGCCGCCCGCGCCTCGGTGCGCCAGGGCGAGGCGAGTTCCGGCGGCTTCGGCGCGATCAGGTCCTTCCGATCCTCGGTTCCGGTCATCGTTCCCCCCTGCGATGTGACGCCGTGCGGCAACTCAGTTCAGGTCCGTGCGGGAAACACGCGCTTACAAAATGGTTCCGTGCCCCATCTTCGAATAATCGGCGGACGGGGTCATAATAGCTTGATGATGCAGGCCGAACCGCAGACCGACTCCTTCGCGATGAGCGCACCCGCAACACCCCACATCCTCGTCGTCGAGGACGATCGGGAGATCTCGGCGCTGATCGCGCGCTACCTGCGCGGCAACGATTGCCGCGTCACCCTGGCCGGCGACGGCGCCGACATGGACCGGGTCCTGGCGGAAGCGCGGATCGACCTCATCGTGCTCGACCTGATGCTTCCCGGCGAGGACGGCCTGAGCCTGTGCAGGCGCCTGCGCGGCACCTCGCAGATCCCGATCCTGATCCTGACCGCGAAATCCGAGGACGTGGACCGGATCCTCGGCCTCGAACTCGGCGCCGACGACTACCTCGCCAAGCCGTTCAACCCGCGGGAGCTGCTCGCCCGCATCCGCGCCATCCTGCGCCGGGTCGCCGCCGAGGCGCCGGACGCCGACGAGCGGCGGCGCCTGCACTTCTCGGGCTGGACGCTGGACGTCTCCCTGCGGCAGGTCCTCTCGCCCGAGGGTGCGCGCATCTCGATCACCGGTGCGGAGTTCGACCTCCTCCACGCCCTGTGCCTCCGGCCGGGGCGGGTGCTGTCCCGGGACCAACTCCTCGACCTCACCCAGGGCCGCGCCGCGGGCCCGTTCGAGCGGAGCATCGACGTGCTGATCTCCCGGATCCGCCAGAAGATCGAGCGCGACACCCGCAACCCCGAATTCATCCGCACGATCCGGTCCGGGGGCTACCTGTTCACGCCCGAGGTCACGCGGTCATGAGCGGCCTGGGGCGCCTCCGCGCGCGGCTGCGTCCGAAGACCATCGCGGGCCAGATCGCGCTCCTCGTGGTCGCCGGCATCGCGGTGGCCCACGTGGTCGCCACCGCGGCGTTCCTGATCCTGCACGAATCGCAGAATCCCGACACGCTGCCGGGTGTGGCCGCGAGCCGCCTCGGAGTCCTCGTGAGGCTCATGGACGCCGCCGATCCGGCGGCGCGACCGGCCCTGCTGGCGAGCGGACGCAGCCTGCCGCTGATCCACGTCGAGCCCTGGGACGGGACAGCGCCGGCCGGGGCGGCGTCGCCGCCCGACCTGCCGGTGATCCGCAAGCTGCGCAACGGCGCTGGCAGGCCGGTGACGATCACCGATCTCTCGGCCGCCGATCCGGAGCAGGACCGCTCGAACGCGCGCCTGCATGTCGGCATCGTCACGCCGACGGGGGCTCAGCTCCAGGCCACGCTGCCGAACGATCCCCTGAGGGGTCCTCGCCAGGGGGCGCTGATCTTCACCGTGGTGTTCCTGGCGCTGACGCTGGCGCTGCTCTGCGTCTGGGCCACGCGCGCCCTCACGGCGCCGCTGAAGCGGCTCGCGGGCGCGGCGGAGGCCTTCGGCGCCCGCGACGACCACGTGGCGCTGCCGGAGGCGGGGCCGCGCGAGGTGCTCGCCGTGTCCCGGGCGCTGGACCGGATGCGGTCGCGCGTCCGCCGCCTGATCGACGACCGGACCCAGATGCTGGCGGCGATCAGCCACGACCTGCGCACGCCGATCACCCGGCTGCGCCTGCGCGCCGAGTTCATCGAGGACGAGAACGCCCGGGCCTCGACCCTGCGCGACCTCGACCAGATGAACGGCCTCGTCGAGGCGGCGCTCTCCTTCGTGCGCGACGGCCAGATCCGCGACGCGAACAGCCACAGCCTCGTGGACCTCGCCTCGGTGGTGCAGACGGTCTGCGACGACTTCTCGGATTTCGGCGCCCCGGTCAGCGTCAGCCGCAGCCGGCACGTCCTGGTCCAGGGCCGGCCCGAGGAACTCCAGCGGGCGGTGACCAACCTCGTGGACAACGCCGTGAAGTACGGCGGCCGGGCCGACGTGCAGATGGAGGCCTCCGAGCGCGGCGTCCGGGTCTGCATCCTGGACAACGGCCCGGGGATCCCGGAGGCGGAGCGCGAGGCGATGCTCCAGCCCTTCGTGCGCGGCGACCGGGCGCGCAATCTCAACGAGGCCAGCGGCTTCGGCCTCGGCCTCTCGATCGTGCAGGCCATCGTCGAGGCCCATAATGGGCGCCTGCGGCTGGAGAACCGCCCCGAGGGCGGGCTCTGCGCGGCGATCGAGCTGCCCCTGGCCGCCCAGGCCTTCGCGGGGCGCGCGGCGCAGAAGCCCGCGCCGCTCCCGGCCGAGGCGGCCTGAGGCCGCCTCGGGATCGCGTCCGGTTCTACGCCGCCCGCACGTTGCGGAGGAACTGCGCCACCTCGGCGCGGAGCTGCTCCGAGCGCGTCGCCAGCGAGTCGGACGCCTGCGCGACCGAGTCCGCGGCCTCGCCGGCATCGCCCGCGACCCGGGCGACCTCGGCGATTTCCAGGGTCATCGTGCCGGTGCCGGCCGACGCCTGCCCCATGCTGCGGACGATGTCCTGCGTGGTGACGCCCTGCTGGTCCACCGCGGCGGCGATGCTGGTCGACACCTGGTTCATCGCCTCGATCTGGGCGGTGATGCCCTGGATCGCCCCGGCCGCGTCGCCCGTTACCGTCTGGATCGAGGCGACCTGACGGCTGATCTCCTCGGTGGCGCGGGTGGTCTGGGCGGCGAGTTCCTTGACCTCGGCGGCGACCACCGCGAAGCCGCGGCCGGCCTCCCCGGCGCGGGCGGCCTCGATCGTGGCGTTGAGCGCCAGCAGGTTCGTCTGCCCGGCGATCGTCGAGACCATGCCGACCACGTCGCCGATGCGCGTCGCGGCGGCGGCGAGGTCGGTCATGGTCTGCTCGGCCCGGCGGGCCTCGCCGACGGCGGTGGCGGACATGCCGGCGGCCTGCTCGACCTGCCGGCCGATCTCCTGGACCGTCGCGCCGAGTTCCTCGGCCGCGGCCGCCACGGTGTTGACGTTGTCGGAGGTCTGCTGCGCGGCCCCGGCGACGCTGGTCGAGCGCTCGGAGGTGCTGGAGACCGCGGCGCGCATCGTGTCCGAGGCGCCCTGAAGCTCCGTGACTGCGCCGGTCAGGCCCTCGACGATGCCGCCGACCGAGTGCTCGAAGCCGTCGGCCAGCTGCTTGAGCATGGCGCGCCGGCTCTGCTCCTCGCGCAGGCGCGCGGCCTCGGTGGTCTGGAGCTGCTGGGCGGCCTCCTCCAGCGACATGTCGCGGATCGTGACCACGGCGCGGGCGATGTCGCCGATCTCGTCCCGCCGCGCGCTGCCCGGCACGTCGGTCAGCGCCTGGCGATCGGCGAGGGCCTTGAGCGCGCGGGTGAGGGCACCGAGCGGCGCCACGATCGAGCGGGCGAGCAGCAGGCCGAGCAGGGCCGTTCCGGCGAGCACGAACAGGCCGGTCAGGATCAGCGTGCGCGACAGGGCCTGGACCGCGTCGATCGCCTCGGCCTGGGTCTGCTCCGCCACCACCGTCCAGGGCGCGCCCAGGACGGTCACCGGCGAGGCGGCCGCCATGTGGGTGCCGTTCTCCGCCGCGAAGTCGACGGGACCGCCGGCCTTGACCCGATCGGCGGCGAGGCCGATCCCGGCGAGGCCCGCGCCGGCCCGGACGCCGGGGTTCAGCGGCGGGTTGCTGCGCAGGAGGCCGTCCGCGCCGACCGCCAGGATCTGGCCCGTGTCGCCGAGACCGGTCCGCTTCGACAGCGTCTGGTCGAACAGGGCGGGCGTGACCCGCATGACGATGAAGCCGATCCGCTCGGCCGCCTGCGCGGTGCCCATGGCGACGTTGGCCCGCTTGGTCATGGCGCGGCCGAGGAAGGCGGCCGGGACCCCGTCCACCGGGTAGGCGGCGAAATCCTCGTACAGGACCGCGCCCGGGTCGGCGGATTTCAGGCGCTCGACGAGGCGCGCGAGCGCCGTCCCCGCCAAGCCGTCCTCCGTGACCGCTTTGCCGAAATCGGCGCCCTTCGTCGTGGTGTAGTCGATCCGGCCGTTGTCATCGATGAACATCAGGTCGGCGTAGCCCGGCTGGGCGACGAGCTTGCGCGCCACCTCCTGAACCTTGACGTGCCGGCGGGCATACATCGACGACATGCCGCTGCCGTCGAGGGCGACCCGCGCCTCGGCGGTCTGCGGCGCGCGGAACGCCGCGATGACGCTCTCGGTGTCGGGCTTCGCCGGGTCGAGGTTCTCGAGCAGGTCGGGGAAGTTCGAGACGATCTGCGGGTGGGCCGCCACCGCCAGGAAGTCGGCCTGCGCCCGATCCGCCACCAGCTCGATCGCGTCCCGGCGCGCCGCCGCGGCGAGTTCGAGGCGCTCGTGGGCCGCGGTCATCAGGCCCGCCCGCGCCGAGTACCAGCTGAATCCGCCCATGGCTGTGGCGCTCAGGAGCGCCAGGCCGACGGTCGTCGCGGGAAGGCGCGTGCTCAGCCGCGATAGCGAGATCATGATGCCCCTGTATTCTTTCGAAGGTTGGTCTGACGTGAACCGATCGCCCAATCCTTATAAAAATCTCGTAAACACCGATACACCGCTCAAAACTTGAGCACATGCGGAACATACAACTTAAAGAGCTGTTCGGGCACCATGATTCCAAGTTATGAATGGTCGAACGCCCGCTCCGGCAAGATTTCGCCGCGCGGGTCGTCACGGACATCCGCGCGGAGTTGAGGGATGCGCGGCATCCGGCCAAGTTTCGGTCAGCCCGTCTCGGCCAGCTCGTCGTCCCGCGGCCGCCCCGGACACACCGTCACGGATCTTGCTGGCCGATCCCGTCTCGCGGTCGGCGTCATCGGCCGGTTATGAGTCCGGGTGGTAGAGCGGCCGCGGAGCACGGGCGCTTCGGGACGGCGACGGAGGTGGGATGAGCGGCGAAGACGAGCCGGACCGGGCGCGCAGCATCGCGCTGATCGGGGCGCCGATCGAGGTCGGGACCAGCGAGGCCGGCGCCCTCATGGGCCCGGCGGCCCTGCGCACGGCCGGGCTGGTGCGGGCGCTCGCCGAGCTCGGCCACGCGATCGCGGATCGCGGCGACGTCGCCCCGGACGGGCCCGCCGGGACGCGCGGGCTGGACGGTGTCGCCGCCTGGACGCGGGCCCTGTCCCGCGCCGTCGAGGACGCCCTCGACGCGGGGGCGCTGCCGCTGACCGCCGGCGGCGATCACAGCCTGTCCCTGGGCTCCGTCGACGGGGTGATGCGGCACTGCGCGCGGCGCGGTCAGCCCGTCTTCGTCCTCTGGCTCGACGCCCACGCCGACTTCAACACGCCGGCGACCTCGCCCTCCGGCAATGTCCACGGCATGCCGCTCGCCGCCCTGTGCGGCGAGCCGGGCTTCCCGCCGCTCTTCGCCGAGCCGGCGCCGGCGCCCCTGCCGCCCGCCGACGTCCACCTGTTCGGCCTCCGGTCGATCGATGCCGGCGAGCGCGCCCTCGTGACGGCGCGCCGGGTCGGCGTCACCGACATGCGCACGATCGACGAGTTCGGCGTCGTGGCGCCCCTGCGGCGGGTGCTCGACCGCGTCGCCGCGCGGGGCGCGCACCTCCATGTCAGCCTCGACATCGACTTCCTCGATCCGTCGATCGCCCCGGCCGTGGGCACCACCGTTCCGGGCGGCGCCACCTTCCGGGAGGCCCATCTGATCATGGAGATGCTCCACGATTCCGGTCTGGTCCGCTCCCTCGACGTGGTGGAACTCAACCCCTTTTTGGACGAGCGCGGCCGCAGTGCCCGGGTGCTCGTCGAGCTGGTGGCCAGCCTGTTCGGCCGGCGCATCCTCGACCGGCCGACCCTGCCGATCGAGGCCGTGCCCGCAGAGCCGGCCGGGCGCGCCTGATGCACGGCCCTCGCACGCCCGGACCCGCACCCGAGCGGCTCGAAGCCGCGCCCGAAAACGCGCCCGCGCGCCAGCGCTCGGACGGGCGGGTCCGGTTGCGCGTCGGGCCGGCCCATCCCGGACACGCGACCCGCATCCTGGATCTCGCCGAGTCCGGGCCGTCGCGGCTGCGCTTCCCCCGGGGGACCGGCGCGCCGGAGGCGGTCCTCGTCAACACGGCGGGCGGCGTCGCCTGCGGCGACACCTTCGCCATCGACCTCACGCTCGAACCGGGCGCCGCGCTGGTTCTGACCACGACGGCGGCCGAGAAGATCTATCGCTCGGACGGCCCCGTGAGCCGCATCGTCAACACGCTGCATCTGGGGGAGGGGGCCGGCCTCGCCTGGCTGCCGCAGGAGACGATCCTGTTCGATCGGGCCCGGGTGCGGCGGCGCTTCGCGGCCGATCTCGCCGAGGGGGCCGCGCTGCTCGCCGTAGAGGTCGTGGCGTTCGGCCGCGCCGCCCGGGGCGAGCGGATCGCCGACGGGCTGTTCGCGGATTCCTGGCGGATCCGCCGGGGCGGGCGCCTCGCCTACGCCGACGACCTCCTGCTGGAGGGGCCGATCAGCGACCACCTCGCCCGGCCAGCCATCGGCGGCGGCGCCCGCGCCTGCGCGACGATCCTCGACGTCTCCCCCGGGGCGGAGGCGCGCCTCGAGGAGGCGCGGACCCGGCTGGCCGAGGCCGCGTCGCCCGGGACGACAGCGGCGGCGAGCGCCTGGAACGGCCATCTGGCGGTCCGCGCGCTGGGCGACGCGGTCGGGCCCCTGCGCGGGGTCGTCGCCCGCTTCCTCGCGGGCTACCGCGGCCTGCCGATGCCGCGGGTCTGGCAGAGCTGACGCGGTCCGCGCGATCCGGGCCTCGGGGCCGTTGCCTGCGACCGCCGACCTCTGCTAGAGACGCGCACCCGGAGCTGTCCGCCAAGCTCCGGACGGGACGGCAGCGCCGTTCGGGAAGGCCTCGTGGCGGAGTGGTTACGCAGAGGACTGCAAATCCTTGCACCCCGGTTCGATTCCGGGCGAGGCCTCCATCCTTCCCAGACAGATTGTGCCGGTCGTAAGGGGCCGGTGCGCGCCCGTCAGGCGCCGTGGACCTCCACCATGAAGGTCTTGATCGCCCGCTGCAGGCTGTGGGTCCCGGCATTGACCCGGGCGGCGCTGCCGCGCACCTGCCCGGCATGCGCCTCGTTGGACGCGGCCGCAGCCTGAACGCCCGCCACGCTCTCGGAGACCTGCCGGGCCTCCGCGGCCGCGCCGAAGATCGCCCGCGCGATCTCCTGGCTGGCCTGCCCCTGCTGGTCGGTGGCGTCCGCGACCTCGGAGGCGATCAGGCTCATCCGCGCGATGGTCTCGCCGATCGTGCCGATGGCGCCGACCGTGCGCCCGGTGGCGCCCTGGATCGCCCCGACCTGCCCGGTGATGCGGTCGGTGGCGAGCGCCGTCTGGCCGGCCAGCGCCTTCACCTCCGCGGCGACCACCGCGAAGCCCCGCCCCGCGGCGCCCGCGCGGGCCGCCTCGATCGTGGCGTTGAGCGCGAGGAGGTTCGTCTGCTCGGCCACCTCGCGGATCAGCGTGACCACGGCGCCGATCTCCTCGGCCGCCTGCGAGAGGCTCATCACCGTCTCCTTGAGGCCCTGCGTGTCGGAGAGGGCCGAGGTGGCGATCGCGCTGGTGTGACGGACCCGCGCCTCGATCTCCCGCGCCGAGGCCGAGAGCTCCTCGGCGGCGCTGGCGATGCTGTCGACGAGGCCGGCGCTCTGCTCCGACGCCCCGGCGACGACGGCCGACTCGGCCGCCATCGCCCCCGCGTTGCCCGAGAGCGTGTCGGCCGCCGCCTGCATCGCCTCGGCCGAGTCGGCGAGATCGGTGACGGCGCGGTGCGTCTCGGCCTCGAAGGTGCGGGTGGCCGCGGCCAGCGCCTCCGCCCGGCTGCGGTCGCGGTCGCGCCGCGCCTGCGCCTCGGCGTCGAGGTCGCGCTTCTCGATCAGCGCCGTCTGGAACGCCGCGATGGCGGCTGCCATCTCGCCGATCTCGTCGCGGCGATGCGTGAACGGGATCGCGCGGCCGAGATCGTTGGCGGCGAGCGCCGTCATCCCGTCCTTGAGCCGATGCAGCGGCCGCCGCACCTGGCTCACGATGATCCAGATCGCCGCGAGGAGGCCGAACGCCAGCGACGCGGCCGGCACGGCCACCAGGGTGATCCGCGCCTGGCGGCGGTCGGCCGCGTCCGCGGCCCGGCGGGCGTTCAGGCGGTTCAGCACCTCCCGTCCGAGAATGCCGATCTCGGCGACCATGCGCTCGCGGTTCTTCACGGTCGCCTCGTCGGTCGCCTGGATCAGCGCGGCCTTGGGCGAGACCGTGAGGCCGAGTTCGGCCGTATCGGTCTGGTAGGCGATGAATTCCTTGACGAAGAGGTCGAACCGCCGCCGTCGGTCGGCGGGGAGCTGATCCTCCATGGCCTCGAGGAAGGGCACCCGCACCTGCTCCACGGTGGCGAGGGCGTCGTGGAGCGCCGACAGCCGCGTGCGCGCCTCCGTCGTGTCCTCCGCGGTGTAGAGGGCCGTGGCCTGCACGACCGCGTGCTCGATCGCCTGCCCCAGGGCGCCCGCCTGAAGGCCGGCGTTCCAGATCCGGTCGGTGGCGGCCGCCCGCTCCTGCTCCCAATTCGATTGTCGAACCGCGAAGGCAGCGATGCCGATCGCCACCAGGCCCAGCAGCCCGATCACCGCGGAGAGCTTCAGCCCGAGTGAGATGCGCATGGCGACGAGCCGCTTCTGGCCGGAGATTCGTGTGACCGCAGCTATATCGAAGCAAATCTTTTTGAACAGATAAATATAGCCGGCAAAAACGTTTATATTATACTCTGACAATCCAAGATTTTTGCCAGCGCGCGGCCGGTTCAACCTCAGGATCTAGGGGATCACCGGAGGAATCCTTCGCGGATCTCGGCCGGTGCCGGATGGTCAGTGCTGTCTCGCGGGCGCCGTCGGCAGGTGCGTCGGCAGGCAGGAGGACTGGTTTCGCCCGGACGAAGCTGGATCGCCGCGAGCCCGACCGCGCGCGGGACACGGGTCGACGATCACGGCAGGCGGATCTCGGTCCGGCCTGGGATGCACGGCTCCGGAAGCGGAAGGGCGGCCACGATCTCGCGACGGAGATCGTCGCGCTGGACCTCCACGAGGTCGGGGAGGATATCGGCCTCGTGCTCGTCCAGGGCCGCGATCAGGCGGGGATGGTCGGCGCTCCACTCGAAGGCGACGCGCACCTCGCGTTCGGCGTAGGGGTCCTGTGGGTCGAGGCAGCGATGGGTCGGCATAGCGGCAGGGTCGTCACACCGGCGCGCCGGCAGGCGGTCCCCGTAGGAGCGGGAGACGACAGACGGATGACTTCCACCGGTCGCGGACCGGCGGAACCGGCGACGGGCCCCGGCGAGGATGTTGCCGATCAGTCACAATCCGGGCCTCCCGACCTCCGCGGGAGGCGCCATGCGCTGTGTCGGGGGGCGCAGCGCGTCGGTTTGGACGCGGATCGTGCATCGAGGCCCTTGCGTCCCGCCATCCCGATGTGTAGAGACCCCCTCGTGATCCCCGATAGCTCAGTTGGTAGAGCAGGCGACTGTTAATCGCCTTGTCGCAGGTTCGAGTCCTGCTCGGGGAGCCATCCACTTACCAACATCTTGATCGAACTGAGTTTTCGGCTCTCGCACCCGTCCCGGGTTCTGAGGTTCGCGAACAGCGTTGCGGTTCCGGGATCCGGCAATACGTGCGACGCGCCGTGTTCGACTGGCGCGATGCGGGCGTGCCGGCACCTCTGCCGACCGGTGCCGTCGCGGATCGATCCTCCACACTCCCCGCGGGATCCGGCGCGCGGTGCCGCCGACGGATGGCGGGATGTTTCGCGCGTCCTCGAACGTCTACGTCGCGCGGCCGTGCCGCTCGCCCCGACGCGGCGCGGCGCGCTGAGCCACGACGACAGGCACGGCGGTGATCCCGATGTCGGGCGGCATGCTCGGTTCCCTGACCCTGGCGGCCGTCTTCACGCTGGGGTGCTTCGGCATCCACAGCGCGCGCCGGCATCCGGACGCGGTGACCATCGGCCTGTTCCTCCTGCTCGGCCTGCTCGCGTCCCTGTATGTCGGCCGGCACGTGGGACCGGACGCGCATCAACCCACGTGGCAGCACGAGGCCCTGTATCGCGAGAGCCCGCCGAACTCGCATCCGACGATGTGACGGACGCGGCACCGCGCTATCGGAACGCGCGGCGACATCGACCGTGATCGACCTTGATCGACCGCGACGGCCGTCGCGTGTGGCCGATGGCCTCGCGGTGACCTAGTTCCCGGAGCCCTCATGCGAGAGACTGGCCATGGCTTTCCCCGATGCGAACGAACCCAGCGCCACGTCGATCAGCGCCCTCGAGCTGGTCAATATTCTGATCGAGCGCAAGGAGAGCGGCGAGCCGGTCGACGCCGACATCCTGTCTTTCCTGACCGACATGGAACGGCTCGGGCTCACCGACACCGATGCCTACGCGACGCTCGACGCGTATCGGCCTGGGCCCGCACTGGGTGCGACCGGCGGGGATGACGCGAGCGAGGCGGACGCCTAGCGCCGGCGATCCGCCGCGCCGATCCGGCCGGTCGTGACGATGGCACCTTCATCCCCGCCGACGCCGCGGCGTCGGCGGGGATGGTCCGAGCCGGATGCGGCCGTCGTCAGGACGGTCGCGGCTCACCGGCAGCGGTGGCGACGTCCATCCCGGCCGAGATAGGTTCCGCTCTGCGGGTCGTAGGATCGGAACCGGCGCGCGCAGTAGCGGTCGTCGTCCGCGACACGGTAGGTTTCGGTGTCGGCGTAGCCGTACGTTACGGGCGCATAACCGCCGTAATACCCGGTGTCGTAGCCGTATCCCGGATAACCGTAGCCGCCGTACAGACCGCCCACGGCGACGCCGAGGCCGAGCCCGCCGAGCCCGTATCCGCCCCGTCCGTATCCGTAGCCGTAGCCGTAGGGGCGGCCGTAGTAGCCGCGATTGTAGCCGTAATGGCGATGATGACCGAAGCCCCGGTGGGCGCCGAGCCCGTGCCCGAACCCGGGATTGGCGACCCCGCCGCCGACAGCCGGTCGGCCGAAATTGTGGTTGCCGAAGCCGTTATTGGCGAAGCTACCCCCTCCGGCACCGGCAGCCGCCCCGAAGCCGTGATTGCCGAAGCCCCGGTTGGCGAAGCCGCCGCCCGCGGCGGCGGCCCCGACGCCGGGACTGCTGAAGCCGCCGCCGCCGACGGCCGCGGCGCCGAAATTGTGGTTGCCGAAGCCGTGGTTGGCGAAGCTGCCCGCCTGCGCCCGGGCTCCGGTCGGTGCCCCGAGAAGAGCGCCGGCAAGGATTGCCGACGCGATCGCTGTGACTGTCGTGTTCATGGTCGCCACTCAGGCTCTGTTGCGTCTACTCTGATCAACGTCGCGCCCGAGACGGCCAATCCCGCTTCCTTTTGTCCCGCGACAGATCGGATAACGGCGCGTGTCGCTGCATCGGTGGGCGGGCAGGACCGCGAAGACGACACGGTCGGCGCCGCCGGACGTTCGCCGCTCCGCGCGCACTGGGCGCGGAGCGCCGCCCCTATCGTGAGCCGGAGGCCTACGAGTGCTGCTGGCCCTTGAGGCTGCTCTGCGCCCCGGACTCGTCCGTCTTCGGGTTCGCGAGGCCGCTCGTGTTGCCGTCGGTGTCGGCGCCCGTCTCGGCGACCGCCTGCCGGTTGCCGGCGTGGTCCTGGTACTGCTCGGTCTGCACGTTCTTGCTGTCCAGACCGCGCTCGTCGCTGTGCCGCGACTTGTCGCGGTTGCTGAGCACCATGTTCTCCGGCAGCACGCCTTCGGGCAGGTCAGACATGGCCCCGGATCCGGTCCCCTTGCCCTGAGCGCCGGGACCGACTTTGTGCCGACTGGCATTCGCCATGATCATTCTCCGATGCGGATCATCACGTCTCAGGCACGGCGGCGCGCGGTGCCCGCGCGGATCGGGCGGTCAGCGATCCTGCTGATAGCCCTGGTTGGTGGTATTCACCTTGGAGTTTCCGGCTTGGCCGACCTTGTCCGGATCCTTGGTCTGGGATCCCGCGCGCCCCTGCGTGAGCGGCGCTTCGGTGGCGCTGCCGGGGCCCTTGTCGGATCGGTTGGCCGGCGGGACGGGCGGTGGCTTGGTCGACATGTGCACCTCGTGGTGGCCAGTAAGGAGCCAACCCGACAGGGTCCTCATCGTTCCGGGCGCAGTTTTTCCGGCCACGCTCGCGAGCTGAGCCGAGGCTCGCGAATAGAACGACACACGCACCTCCGCTCATCGCGACCGCGATGGGGCGATTGGTCTACTGTTCTACTTCGGACAATCGCGCGACGACGGCGGCACGTCGCGGCTGTTCGAGATTCCGCGCGAGACGATGCGAACAGGCTCGGATCTCCGTGGCGGCGACGGCGACACCGCCCGAGAACCTGCGCCGTCGCGACGACCGGCGCGCGCGACCCGACCGGATCCCCGCCGATGCGGAATCTGTCGGCCGACGCGGCCGGCAGATTCTGCCGCTCGGCCGATCCTGCCGGCCGAGAACCCGGATGCGCCGCTGAAATCATTGGGAAAATTCTGGAACGACCCGTGCCTGTCCACCGTGAGGGCGGTCGCGGAGGCGTACCATGTCGGTCAACACGGTTTCGGGCAGTTCACTCCAGCGGGACCTCGTCAGCGCCCTCAGGCAGGCGCGCGCGGCGAACGCCGCCCGCCTCGACGTCGGCACCGCCGCGACGGCGGGCCAGGAGACCGGCAAGCAGGCGGCCGCGGACGACACCGCCCCGTCGACCGGGACGGCCTCGACGCCGACCCTGTCGAACGACCTGATGGCGTCGCTCCTCCAGCTGCAGTCGGACTTCAGCCAGATGGGGCTGCAGAACGGCGTCACGGCGCCCGCGGAAGCCGCGGCCAACGCCGACGACTCGTCGACGACCGGCACCGCCACGGGTACGGCGCCCGGTCAGGCCGCGGGCGGCGCGCCCGCCGTCCATCACCATCGCGGCCATCACGGTCACCGGCCGGTGTCGGATGCCGAGCAGAGTGAGGGTGCGGCCCAGGCCGGCACCGCGACCGACGCGTCCGCGGCCTCGTCCGCAACCTCGTCCGCGAGCACGTCCGCGAGCACGTCCGCCACCGCGACCGCCGATCCCGCGACGGCGACGGGCAGCGGCAGCGGCAGCGACCTGCAATCCTTCCTGCAGCAGGTGACCAAGGCGGTGACCGCCTACGCGGCCGGCGGACCGCTCGGCATCGCGGCCGCGCTGACCAGCACCACCAAGGCCTGACGATCCCGGGCCGGGCCCGCGGCTGGAGCGGCGCGGCCGCCTCTGGCATGATCGGGGCAACCGGAGAGCGCCATGGCCCTGACCGTCCCCGTGATCCTCGGCAGCGTTCGGACCGACCGCATCGGCATCCGCGCCGCGCGCTTCCTGATCGCGCAGCTGGAATCCCGCGGCCACGCCGCCCCCCTGGTGGATCCGGCCGAGCTGGCGCTCCCGCTCCTCGACCGGATGTACAAGGAATACCCGGCCGGGACGGCGCCGGAGCCCCTGCAGCGCTGCGCCGACCTCTTCCGCCGCGCCGACGCCTTCCTGGTGGTCACGGCCGAGTACAACCACGGTGTGCCGCCGGCACTGTCCAACACCCTCGATCACTTCCTCGAGGAGTATTTCTGGCGGCCCTCGGCCATCTGCTGTTACTCGGCCGGCCAGTTCGGCGGCGTCCGGGCCGCGATGCCGCTGCGGGCCATGCTCGCCGAGATGGGCATGTCCAGCATCCCCTCCCTTCTGCCGATCCCGCGACTCCAGAAGGTCATCGACGCGCAGGGCGTCCCCGCCGAGCCCTGGCTCACGGCGGCGGCCGGCCGCTTCCTCGACGAGCTGGAATGGCACGCCGAGGCCCTGCGGGACCGGCGCCGGGGCGGCACGCCGTACTGACCCGCGGACCGCCCTCCGGACGCCGCGGGCCCGGGTCGGACGGTGGCTCGAGCGGTGCGGCCGCCAGCATCGCCCCTGCCGGAGCGGAGGTATTCGGACGGCGAACCGGGCCTCCACGCGGGCGTTTCTGTGCGCTGAATCTGTCGAGACAGCGCATTCGATTCTGGAAATGCCCAAATACTCGACACACGATTGTAGAACAACTGTGCCGGATCGGGCCCGCGAGACGTTGAACCCGCGGAGCGCTCATGTCGCGAGACAGTATTGCGCTGTTGCAAAAAGGTGGCTGCACACGGCCCGGAAGTATGAGAGCTTGGCCGTGTTCCCGAACCCGGACCGATTCCGATGAAGATCGACGAGAGGGCGCTCCTGCAGGAGCGCGTGCGGACGCTTGTCCTGCGCCACGCCCTGGAAGCCGTACTGGACCGCCTCGCGTCGGTGGCGCGCGAGGCCGGGAAAGATGCCGAGACGGAATTCCTGAGCCTGGAGCAGTCGCTCGTCTCGGCCGCGCGCGGTCTCGCCGATCGGGCCACCGCCCAGAAGCTGGCGGTGCTGGTCGCCGTCGAGGACGCGGGCACGACGATCCGGGCCGCGTTCGACAACGCCCATGACCGCCTCGAGGCGCTGCGGCCGGCCCATCTCACCCTCGTCGCACCGACGGCGGCCGTCGCCGCCTAGCTGCGCGCGGTCTCGGGCCGAGCCCGGAGCGCCTGGCGCGGACGGGATGTCGGTGCGGGCGCGCCTCGGGCAGGGACGCGCCGCCGCGGGATCGTCGAGGACAGCGGGGATCTGGGACGCAGGAACCGGAATCCGGGACCGAACGCCCCGCCGCGCAACCGATACAGGCGGCGTCTCCTGCCGCACCGCTCGAAGATCCGGCCCCGACCCGCCGTGGCCGACCGGACACGTCCGCGAGGCTCCGCTCCGGCGCGGCCGGGGCTGGCGGAAGCCCGGATCGGGCGGGCGCGTCCGGGACGCGCCCGCCAACTCACTGCCAGCTCACTGCTTGGCGCGGTTGATGATCGCCCAGAGCGCGTGGGCGACGGGCTCGGTGACGGTGCGGCGATACTTGCGGTGAACCAGTTGCCCGTTGTGGTAGACGTCCTGCTCCACGTAGAGCCGCTCGCCGTCCCAGCGGACGATGTTGTCGGACTCGGTGGTCTCCTCGACGCCGAGATCGCCTCGGAGAATCGAGTTGCCTGTCTGGGTCAGCATACGCGCGTCCTCGTTCACGCAGTCGGTTCTACTCGGGAAGCGCCGCCGCGGCCCGTGCAGCGCGATCCCAGGCAGCCCCCGATGTGGGCAGCATAGGAGGGCATCGGCGGACTTGCCAGCGAGGTGATGGACGCAAGCGCCCGACCGTCACGTCGTCCCCGCCGGCACCGCGATCCGGGCACGACCTTAACGTTACCCATGTGCGCTTCGGCACGTCCAGCTCGGCCGTAAGGTGCGATCCTTCACAGGCGCACCCAGTCTGTCCGCACGACGCGGGCGGGATCGGCGGCGCGACGGAGGCGCCCATGCTCGCTCGCCCGTTCCGCCTGCTCGCCCCGGCGCTCGCAGCCCTCGGACTCGTGGCCCTGCGCCTCGCGAGCCCGTTCATCGGGCCGGAGTCGCCCCCGCAAGCGGGCGCGACCGACGACGCGGGCGTCGTCTTCCGGCACTATCTCTGACGCTCAACCCCGGCGGCTCAGCACGGGCGCTCCGGCCGGCAGCGGGCAAGACGCGCCGGCCGCGGGACCGAGGATGATGTCGCCCTGGCGCGGGTTGTTGACGGTGAACGGGGCCGTCTCCTGGAGACCGATGAAGCCGCGCCCGATCTGCGGCACGAACAGGTCGCCCCCGAACCGGACGAAGCAGCGGTCGAGCACCGCCTCGTAATCGAAGGTCCGCTGGGTGACCGGGGTCCCGCCCGCGCCCGGCGCACCGCAATAGGCCGCGATGTCGATCTGGCCCGGCCGCGCCAGCCGCACCGGGAGCGACTGGCCGGGCAGCAGCGTGGCGGGCGGGCCGCCGTCCTGTCGGGCGACCAGAACGAGGTTCGACCGGTTGTAGACCCGGCGCAGGCAATCCGCCGACGCGCCGGAGACGACCGAGACCGACCCGACGATGCCGAGCACGAGGCCGGCCCATGCGCACGCTACACGCTTCGTCACCGCAATTCCTCCGCCGGCCGGGCGCTCGACCGGCCGAGGCCGTCGATGGTACCGTCCATGACTTGAACAACGACCAGCTTGGCCGCGCAAGACGAACGCGGCAAGACCCGCCGCGTTCACGCGCGCATCGTAAATTCCCGCGCGCGCCTCGGGGTCAGCGGCGCTCGTAGAGGAGGCGGGCCCGGATCGTGCCCGGGATGGCGCGGATCTCGGTGAGCAGCGCCTCGGCATCCGCGTCGGTGGCGTCGGTCTCCAGCACCACGTAACCGACCTCGCCGTCGGTCTGATAGAACTGCGCGGCGATGTTGACGTGGCCGCGGGAGAACACGTCGTTGAGCCGCCCGAGCATGCCGGGCAGGTTGCGCTGGACGTGGATGAACCGCGTCCCGGTCGGGCGGGCCGGGAGCTGCACCTGCGGGAAATTCACGGCGCCGACCGTCGAGCCGATATCGGAATAGTCCACGAGCTTGCGCGCCACCTCGGAGCCGATGCGCTCCTGCGCCTCCTCGGTGGACCCGCCGATATGCGGGGTGAGGATCACGTTCTCGAGGCCCTGGAGCGGGCTCACGAACGCTTCGGCGTTCGAGCCGGGCTCCACCGGGAAGACGTCGACGGCCGCGCCCTTGAGATGGCCGTCGCGCAGGGCCGCGGCCAGCGCCTCGAGGTCGACCACGGTGCCCCGGGCGTTGTTGATCAGGAAGGCGCCGGGCTTCATCGCCCGGATCTCGGCGGGGCCGATCATGTTGGCGGTGGCGTCGGTCTCCGGCACGTGCAGCGAGACGACGTCGCTCTGCGTGAGCAGGGCGTGCAGCGTCTCGACCGGCTCGGTGTTGCCGTGGCGCAGCTTGTCGGTGTGGTCGTAGAACAGCACCCGCATGCCCATGGCCTCGGCCAGGGTCGAGAGCTGCGTGCCGATATTGCCGTAGCCGACGATGCCCAGCGTCTTGCCGCGCACCTCCAGCGACCCCACCGCCGACTTGTCCCAGCGGCCCGAGTGGGCGCCCACCGAGCGCGGAACGATCCGGCGCAGCAGCATCACGATCTCGCCGATCGTCAGCTCCGCCACCGAGCGGGTGTTGGAGAAGGGCGCGTTGAAGACCGGGATGCCCCGGTGGCGCGCCGCGTCCAGGTCGACCTGGTTGGTGCCGACCGAGAAGCAGCCCACGGCCAGGAGCCGGTCCGCCGCCTCGAAGGCGGCCGCGTCGAGCTGCGTGCGCGAGCGGATGCCCACCATGTGCACGCCCTGGAGCGCCTCGTGCAGGGCCTCCCGGTCCAGCGCCTTCGGCAGGCGGGTCAGGTTGGTGTAGCCGGCCGCCCGCATCAGCGCCACGGCGCTGTCGTTGATGCCCTCGAGCAGCAGGACGCGGATCTTGTCCTTCGGCAGGGAAAGCTTGTCGGGCGTCATGGGCGTCGATCGTCTGGCAGCAGGCCGGGCCGGGCGGTGCCGGCAGGCCCTGGAGTCGAGGGGCCTGGGATAAGAGGGCTCCGTGTGCGTTGCAACATGGCGCGGTGACGGACCGCCCCGCTTGACCGCAGCCCCGGCCCCGGCCTGCCGCATGGCTCCCGCATGACTCATCGGATGCCGGCCGGTCCGGGCGCGGCTCGACCGACGCCGGCATCGCTCTGCCAAATATTCGGGCAGTTCAAACCGCCTTGAACTGACCTCACCGACGGAACTCGACCCCGACTCGCGGCTTATTGGGCCCTATACTGTAACGACCCGCCTGCCGCTCCGCCGGCCGGCGTCCTTCCTCACGGTCCCCGACGATGCATATCCGCACCGGCTTCTCGATCGCCTTCGACACGTTCGGCCCCACGCCGATGAACCTGCTCCTCAACGTGCGCCCGGAGCGGCGGGGCGACCTCCTGACGCCGGAGGTGATCACCTTCGATCCGCCGGTCGCGGCGTCGCAGCACGTCGACGGCTTCGGCAATGTCTGCACGCGCATCGTCGCGCCGGGCGGCCGGATCACCATGGCGGCCGATTTCACGATCGCCGATAGCGGGCTGCCGGACGATCAGGCCCCCGGCGCCCGGCAGATCGCCGTTCAGGACCTGCCCGACGAGGTCGTGCCGTACCTGCTCGGCTCCCGCTACTGCGACACCGACAAGCTGTCGGGCATCGCGTGGTCCCTGTTCGGCGGCACGCCGGAGGGCTGGGCCCGCGTCCAGGCGATCGTCGACTTCGCCCACACCCGCCTGCGCTTCGACTACCAGCAGGCCGACGCGACCCGCACCGCCTTCGACGGCTACACGCAGGGCGTCGGCGTGTGCCGGGACTTCGCCCACCTGGCGATCACCCTGTGCCGGTGCATGAACATCCCGGCGCGCTACGCCACCGGCTACCTCGGCGATATCGGCGTGCAGAAGGACCCGGCGCCGATGGACTTCTCCGCGTGGTTCGAGGTCTTCCTCGAAGGGCCCGAGGGGCCGCGCTGGTACACGTTCGACGCCCGCCACAACCGGCCCCGCATCGGCCGCATCGTCATGGCCCGCGGCCGCGACGCCACCGACTGCGCCCTGACGACGAGCTTCGGTGCCGCCCATCTGGTCCGGTTCGACGTCCACACCGACGCGGTGACCGAGGCGCCGGAGACCCTGGCCCGGGCCGCCTGAAGCGCCCGCCCGCCGGGTCGCCCGGTCCCACCCGCTAGACCGCCTCGGCGGTCTCCCGGGCCGGCGCCGGGTTGTTCGCCAGGTGCAGGAACGTCTGGTCGAACTCCGCGACCTCCGTCAGCGCGTCCCAGTCTTCGATGGTCAGGATGCCGCCGCTCAGCGTGACGAGCCCGCGTCCGCGCAGGGTGCGCAGGACCCGGTTGAGGTGAACGCTGGTCAGGCCGAGCGCGTCGGCGAGTTCGGACTGCTTGGGCACCAGCGGGCAGCTCGGGCCGCGCGCGAGCCCGACCGCCTTCTGCCGGAGGTAGAGCTCGCAGAACAGGTGGGCGACGCGACCGAGCGCCTGTCGCCGCCCGAGGCTGGTGATCCGCTCGCGGTAATGGGCGGCGTCGATGAGGCTGTCGCGCCAGAGGGTGCCGGCGAGCCCCGGATTGCGCAGGAGGACCGCGCGCAGGTCGTCGTGCGCGATCAGCGCCACGACGCAGGACGTCAGGGTGGCGAGGTTGTGATCCATCCGGTGCAGGTGAAGGCTCTGCAGATCCGGCACGTCGCCCGCGATGTAGAACGACAGGATCTGCCGCCCGCCCTCGGCGAGCGCGGCGTAGCGGTAGACCCATCCCTGCAGGACGAGGCAGCTGTGGGTCGGCCGGTCGCCGAACCGGACGATGTCGTGGCGGGCCGGCAGGTTCCGGACCGTGTGCGGCAGATCGAGGAGCGCCGCGCGGTCGGGATCGGACAGGCGCGCGATGCTGTCGAGCTTGCGCGCCAGCATCTCCATCGGGGCGTTGTACCCGTTCGGCATCGGAGGCTCAGCCCCCGGAGCGCGCGGAGCGCGCGCCGCCGGGCCGATGGCGGCCAACCCGAGAATCGAGATCAGGACGCCGCACGCTTCACCCCCAGACGCTCCGCATCGCCGGACCGGCCCGAACCGCGGCCGGTCGGGGATGCCCTCGACCGGCGGCCGCGCGACCGCACCTGTTCGACGGCGGACAAGTTTGCCGGATCCGCGGCCGGCGGCAAGCCCGCCCGAAGACCGCGTGAAGACCGCCCGGTCTCCGCGGACCGGCGGGCGAGCCTAAAACCCTAATCGGTTGAAGTCGCAAGGCCGATGTTGTAAGGGACGCGCGTCCTCCCGGATCCGCCCTCGCGCGCTCGTCTTCTGGCGCGCCCGCCGGGCCGCCGGACGGACCGCCCTCGTCATCCGTATCGACGCGTCGGCAAACCGGGTCCCGCGGGACCGGTCGCCTCTCCCGAAAGACTCCGGGAAGGCCGCGGCGAACGGGGGCGCCTGCAACGCGAGCCGCCGACGCAACGGGCCTCCGCCGGGGGCCGTTCAGGAGACAGAATGACCGCAGGTACCGCTCTGGGGCGTGGCCCGAGCCGCGAGGATTTCGCAGCCCTCCTCGAGGAGAGCTTCCTCGAACACGAGATCACCGAAGGCTCCGTCGTCAAGGGTCGCGTCGTCGCGATCGAGAAGGACGTGGCCGTCATCGACATCGGCGCCAAGACGGAAGGCCGTGTCGCGCTCAAGGAATTCACCGGTCCCGGCCGCGAGGGCGAGCTGAAGGTCGGCGACGAGGTCGAGGTCTACGTCGACCGGATCGAGAACGCGCTCGGCGAGGCCGTCATCTCGCGCGACAAGGCGCGCCGCGAGGAGAGCTGGGTCAAGCTCGAGAAGTCGTTCGAGAACAACGACCGCGTCACCGGCACGATCTTCAACCAAGTCAAGGGCGGCTACACGGTCGACCTCGACGGCGCCGTGGCGTTCCTGCCGCGCTCGCAGGTCGACATCCGCCCGGTCCGCGACGTCACCCCGCTGCTGGGCACCCCGCAGCCGTTCCAGATCCTCAAGATGGATCGCCGCCGCGGCAACATCGTCGTGTCGCGCCGGACCGTCCTCGAGGAGAGCCGCGCCGAGCAGCGCTCCGAGCTGGTGGCCAACCTTGAGGAAGGTCAGGTCATCGACGGCGTCGTTAAGAACATCACCGAGTACGGCGCGTTCGTCGACCTCGGCGGCATCGACGGCCTGCTGCACGTCACCGACATGGCGTGGCGCCGCGTGAACCACCCGTCCGAGGTGGTCACGATCGGTCAGACCGTGAAGGTCAAGATCATCAAGATCAACCACGAGACGCACCGCATCTCGCTCGGCATCAAGCAGCTGCTCGCCGATCCGTGGGAGGGCATCGCCGCCCGCTACCCGGAGGGCGCCAAGCTCAAGGGCCGCGTGACCAACATCACCGATTACGGCGCCTTCGTGGAGCTGGAGCCGGGGATCGAGGGCCTGATCCACGTCTCCGAGATGAGCTGGACCAAGAAGAACGTCCATCCGGGCAAGATCGTCTCCACCTCCCAGGAGGTCGAGGTTCAGATCCTGGAGGTCGATCCGGTCAAGCGCCGCATCTCGCTGGGCCTCAAGCAGACCCTGCAGAACCCCTGGGAGGCCTTCGCCGAGAAGCACCCGGTCGGTTCCGAGGTCGAGGGCGAGGTCAAGAACAAGACCGAGTTCGGCCTGTTCATCGGCCTCGAGGGCGACGTCGACGGCATGGTCCACCTGTCGGATCTCGACTGGAACCGTCCCGGCGAGCAGGTCATCGAGGAGTTCAAGAAGGGCGACATGGTCCGCGCCCAGGTTCTCGACGTCGACGTCGAGAAGGAGCGGATCTCGCTGGGCGTGAAGCAGCTCGGCGGTGACCCCTTCGCCGAGGCCGGCGAGATCAAGAAGGGTCAGATCGTCACCTGCGAGGTGATCGAGGTGAAGGATGCCGGCGTCGAGGTGAAGATCGTCGACACCGACATGCAGACCTTCATCCGCCGCGCCGAGCTCGCCCGCGACCGCGGCGACCAGCGTCCCGAGCGCTTCGCCACCGGTGAGAAGTTCGACGCCCGCGTCGTCCAGTTCGACCGGAAGGCCCGCCGCGTGCAGGTCTCGATCAAGGCCCTCGAGGTCGCCGAGGAGAAGGAGGCCATGGCCCAGTTCGGCTCTGCCGATTCGGGCGCCTCGCTCGGCGACATCCTCGGTGCCGCCTTCAACAAGAAGCGCTCCGACGACGAGTGAGACACTGGCTCCGTCGCCCGGCCTGTCCGGGCGGCGGATCCGACCCGTTGAGACCCGCGCGGGACCCCGGTCCCGGGCGGGTTTTTCTTTGAGCGTCGGCAATCCAAGGTTGCCAGGGGCGCGCGGCCGGTCCGGTCGCGCCGCCCGACGCGACAGCGACGGGCCGCCCCGTCATTTTCTTCACGCGCCCCGTATCCACGCCCGCGGAAAATGCTCTAGAACACCGGCCTCGCACGGCTCGGACGGAGCGAGCCGAAGGAAACCAAGGACTTGCCCGGCGCGGGGGGACGGCTCCCGCACCCCGTCGAGGGGCCGGTCGGGTGCTTTAGGGGAAGCGACAGCATGGCAGCCGATGCCGAACTGCTGATTGACCGGCGGCGCCTGCGCCGCAGGTTGTCCCTCTGGCGCGTGCTCGGCGTCGGCGGCCTCATCGTGGCGGTCGGGGCCCTCGGGTACCGGGTGCGGACGGGCGCGGACGGCGCCTTCGCGGTGCAGCCCCAGATCGCCCGCATCTCCGTATCGGGCTTCATCGCCGGGAGCGAGGCCACCGCCAAGCTGATGAAGCGGGTCGGCAATTCGGACGCCGTGAAGGGCGTGATCGTCTCGATCAACTCGCCCGGCGGTACGACCACGGGCTCGGAGGAGATCTTCCGCAACCTCCGGGCACTCGCCGCCAAGAAGCCGATCGTGGCCTTCGTGGACGGCACCGCCGCGTCCGGCGCCTACATCACGGCGATCGCGGCCGATCACATCGTCGCGCGCGAGACCAGCCTGGTCGGCTCGATCGGCGTGCTGTTCCAGTACCCCGACTTCTCGGGCCTGCTGGACAAGGTCGGCGTCAAGGTCGAGTCGGTGAAGTCGTCGCCGCTCAAGGCCGAGCCCTCGGGCTTCACCCCGACCTCGCCGGAGGCGCGCGCCGCGCTGGCCTCCGTGGTGGGCGACACCTACGCGTGGTTCAAGGGCCTCGTCGCGGAGCGCCGCGGCATGGATCCGGCCCAGCTCAGCACCGTCTCGG
Source organism: Methylobacterium sp. A52T (assembly GCF_053346095.1). Classification (NCBI taxonomy): domain Bacteria; kingdom Pseudomonadati; phylum Pseudomonadota; class Alphaproteobacteria; order Hyphomicrobiales; family Methylobacteriaceae; genus Methylobacterium; species Methylobacterium sp. A52T. The sequence goes on from NZ_JBKFBI010000016.1 coordinate 31,292, forward strand.
ACGGCCGGGTGTTCAGCGGGCGCCAGAGCGTGCCGCTGAAGCTCGTCGACGAGCTCGGCGGCGAGCGGCAGGCGGTGGCGTGGCTGGAGAGCGCCCGCGGCGTCCAGACGAACCTGCCGATCAAGGACTGGAAGCCCGCCTCGGAGAGCCGGTTCTCCCTGTGGTCGGCCGCCGGGATCGGCGCCGACCTCCTCGGCCTGGAAGGCCTCGCGGCGCGGCTGCGGTCCGTCGGCGCAGAGGCCGAGACCGCCCGGGGCGGGATGCTCGCCCTCTGGCGCCCGGAACCCTGAACGACCGCCGCCGCGCAGCCCGCCCCGATCCCGCGAGAAGATCCCACGCCATGATCAAGTCGGAGCTCGTCCTCAAGATCGCCGAGCAGAACCCGCATCTCTACCAGCGCGATGTGGAGATCCTGGTCAACGCGATCCTCGACACCATTTCCGACGCGCTGGCCCGCGGCGACCGGGTCGAGCTGCGCGGCTTCGGCGCCTTCTCGGTCAAGCGCCGGGAGGCGCGCCGGGGACGCAACCCGCGCACGGGTGCCGCCGTTGCCGTGTCCGAGAAGGCGATCCCCGTGTTCAAGACCGGCAAGGAGATGCGCCAGCGCCTGAACGCCGCCGGGATCGGCGAGAATGCCTCGGCCGCCGAGTAGGAAGGACCTGTGAGCGCGATGATCCGTTTCCTGAAGAGCCTCGTGCTGCTGCCGATCGCCGCCCTGGTGATCCTCCTGGCGGTGGCCAATCGCGCACCGGTGCGGCTCTCCTTCGATCCGTTCAACGTGGACGCGCCGGTCTTCAGCGTCGATCTCCCGCTCTACGCGATCCTGTTCGGCGCGGTGGCCCTCGGCATCGTGGTGGGCGGCATCTTCACGTGGCTCGGTCAGGGCAAGACCCGCGCGCGGGCGCGCTACCACCGCCGCGAGGCCGTCCGGCACGAGCGCGAGGCGACCCGCCTGCGGGCCTACGCGCCGGAGACCGAGACCTCGGGCGTCTACACGGTCCCGAATACCGGCCGGACGGCCCTGCCGGCCCCGCGCTGAGGCTGCCCCCCTAGCGCCCGCCGCGCGCGGCCGCCACGAAGGCCGCGATCTTCGCCGTATCCTTCACCCCGGGCGCCGTCTCGACTCCCGACGAGACGTCGACGGCGCCGACCCCCGTGCGGGCGAGGGCGTCGGCCACGTTTCCGGCATCGAGCCCGCCCGACAGCATGGTCCCGGGCGGGAGCGCGGCGCCGCGCAGGATCTCCCAATCGAAGCGCCGGCCGTTACCGCCCGGCAGGGCGGCGTCCGGCGGCGCCTTGGCGTCCAGCAGGATCCGGTCGGCGACCGCCGCGTAGGCCGGCAGGGCCGCGAGATCCGCCGACGTCGCGATGCCGAGCGCCTTCATCACCGGCCGCCCGGTCCGGGCGCGGATCGCCGCGACGCGCTCCGGGCTCTCCCGGCCGTGGAGCTGGACGAGATCCGGATCCACCGCCTCGACGGACGCGGCGAGAAGCGCGTCGTCCGGATCGACGAGCAGGATGACCCGCTCGGCCCGGCCGCGGGCCAGGGCGGACAGCGCGGCGGCCTCCGCCAGCGCCACGTGCCGGGGACTGCGGGGGAAGTGCACGAGGCCGATCCAGTCCGCCCCGGCCTCCAGAGCGGCGGTCAGGGTCGCTTCGGTGCTGAGCCCGCAGATCTTCACGCGGGTCGGGGGCGGGTAGGAGGCCATCGGCCTCCTATAGCCGATCCCGCGCCGACGAGCAGGCCCGCGGCGCGCCGAGGCGGTCATACCGGTCGCGCCCGCACCGCCGCCCGGGAGCGCCGGCCGGTAGGGCCGCTCCCCTAGTACAGGGCCGGCACGTAGACGTTCGGGATCGGGAAGCCGCTGAAGACGAGCTTGCCGTCGACGAGCCGCAGGGGCGGGAGCGCCTTCAGCGGCGTCCCGTCGCCCGGCGCGTCCGGGCCGGGGCGCTGGGCCAGCCCCAGGAGGCCGCCGACCAGCTGGCCCACCAGGGCGCCCCGGTCCGAGCCGAAGCGCTGGCCGACGATGCTGCCGACCAGCGCGTCGACGCCGGCCGCCCGCAGGTCGATCTGCCCGGCGGGCCGGTGGGCGGCGTCGAGGGCGAGCGTGCCCTTCGCCTGGACGCGCTGCGGCCCCTTCGCCAGCGACAGGGCCGTCAGGTCCAGGGCGCCGCCCGCCTGACGCCAGCGCTCCAGCTCGCGCGCCACCGTCCCGGTGCGCAGCACGGTCGCCTGCGTCAGGGTCGCGTCCAGGGCGAGGTCGGCCGGATCCTGCGTTCCGGTGACCGCGTCGAGTTGCGGAACCGCCGCCTGGTTCAGGCGCAGGCTGACATCCACGGCGCCGTCGGAGTCGAAGCGGCCCGGGCTCGGCCGGGCATGCAGCTCGAGGTGCCGCCCCGAGACCGCGATCGGGCCGGGCTCGGCGCCCTTCACGGTGATGTCGGGCTTGTCGACGACCAGGGACGCGCGGCTGAAGCCCCCCGAGGTGCCGTGGAAGCTGCCCTGGAGCGCGGCCCAGGACGCGTCGCCGGTCAGCGGGCCCTGCTCGACGTGGAACGGGCCCGCGCTCTCGAAGACGACCAGGCGGGGCTGGTAGATCTGCGCCACCGCTGTGCTCGGCCCGAGCCGGAATCGGCCGTCGGCACGCTCGAGGATCACGGCGCTGCAGCGCAGCTCCAGGCGGAACGGGTAGCCGCCGAGGGACCGGTCCGCGCAGGTCCAGATGCGTCCGGCGGTCGCCTCGCGGGCGATCCAGCCGTCGATCTCGCTGGCCGCGCGCTCCCGCATCCACAGCCAGCCGGCCGACCAGCCCACGACCACGAGGGCGAGCAGGATGTAGGGCAGGAACAGCCCCCGCCGGGATCGCCGCGCGCCCCGTACCGGAGCTGTCTCAGCGGCACCCTCCGGCCGCGTCCGATCCTGCACCATGCGTTCCGCTCCCCGACCCGTCCCCGCGGGGGACATCGTGGCCCCGGCTTGTGGCCACGCAAGGGGCGAAACTGGGGCAGCGCCGCCGCGGGTCGACCGCCGCGGACGCGATCCATCCGCGCGCGGCGCGTTCCCCGTCAGACCTGCGCCGGCTCGACGGTGTCGACCTGCAGATCCTCGACGATCGCGGTCCGCTCGGCCTCGTTCTCAGCGAGGCGGTGGACGTGCATCTCGGTGGCGCCCCGGCGGCGGACACGGTCGAGCCAGGTCCGGCGCAGATGGTCGCGCGGGCTCTCGCTGGAACTCGCCACCGAGACCATCTCGGCAATGCCGGCATTGTCCCGGCGGACGGCGATCACCACGGCCTGCGCCATCTCGTCGAGGTCGAAGCCGCCTGCCGGATGAACACCGACCACGTAGCGCCGGCCGGAGCGGCCGCGCCAGGCCGAGAGCGGGAGCGCGGGGGAGCCGCGCAGACCCGCGGTCGTCTTGAGGCGTTCTTCACGCACATCCTGCCTCCGGGTGCGATCGTCCTTCAGGTCGCGGAGCGCGGCCGACCAGGACAGGGCTCTTCTGTTCGCCATTTGTTCCAACCTAACGCGCGATATCCACAGGCGTCAAGGGCGACGTTCCTAGGGAGAGATGTGGCGACGATGCCCGTTATCCACAAGCCGCCGGGCGCCGGTCCGACGCGGAAAACCCGCGCCCGCGAACGGCTCAGCGACGGGCGTCCGCGGCGGCCGGCGCCTCGTCGGCCGGCACGGCGTGCCCCTCGGCCGCGAGGCCCTGGAGGCCGCCCCCGACGAGGGCGTTCGAGGCCGCCTCGAGCCGCTCCTGGGCCAGCGCCTGGAACTCCTGGCGAGGCAGGCCCGGTGGGATGGGCGGCAGGAACTCGATCACCGCCCGGCCCGGCCGGCGCACGAGGCTGTTGCGCGACCAGAACAGGCCGGTGTTCAGCGCCACGGGCAGGCAGGGCACGTTCAGGGCGGTGTAGAGGTGCGAGAGCCCCTGCTTGTAGGCGGGCGGCGCCCCGACCGGACGCCGGGTGCCCTCGGGGAAGATGATGAGCTGGCGGCCGTCCCGGATCGCCGCGCCGGCGGCGGCGTTCATCAGGCTCATGGCCCGGCTGCCCTTCGACCGGTCGATCGCCACCATGCCGCTGCGCGACAGGTACCAGCCGATCAGCGGGATGAGCAGCAGCTCCTTCTTCAGGATGTAGGCGAAGTTCGGCAGCACCGTGCAGAGGGCCAGCGTCTCCAGGGCCGACTGGTGCTTGGCCGCCACCAGCAGGGGGCCGGCCGGGATGTTCTCCAGCCCGCGGAACTCGACCCGCGTTCCCGCGACGACCCGCAGGAGCCACAGGGTGATCCGCCCCCAGGCGCGGGCGAGCCGCAGCACCGACCGGCCGGAGACCAGCATGGGCAGGCCGGCGAAGGCCAGGACCGTCGTGACGGCGTAGAAGCAGACGTTGAAGGCGAGAGAGCGGAGGGCGAGCATCGGGAACCGTGTCGTGGCGGCTCCCCTGTAGCGCGCCCGCATGTCCGCGGCCAAGGGCGACGTGCGGGGCGGCGTCAGGTCCCCTCGGGGAGATCCCAGTCCCGGAGGAGCCCGGCGCCGCGCCCGGCGACCAGCCAGTAGACCAGGCCGGCGCTGGCGCCGACCGCGAACAGGATCAGCGTCAGGCGCGCCTCGCCCGCGAGGAGGGCGGCGTCGCGGGCGCCGCCGGACCGGAGCGCGCCGCGCGTCAGCCAGGGGAGGGCGGCGGTGAGCAGCCCGCAGCCGGCGCCGTACCAAAGCAGGCCGCGGCGCCCGAGGATCTCACCGCCGAGGCCGATCACGGCCGGGGGCACGAACAGCAGCGCGAACAGCGCCTTGGCGAGGCCGGCGAGGAGCAGGGCGAGCCCCTCCGGCGGCAGCCCGGCCGAGAGGTCCGACAGGGCCATGTCGAGTCCGGCGAGCGCCCCGCCGGACAGCCAGACCTGCGCGGCCGGGTCGACGAGCAGCGCCAGGACGAGGACCGCGCAGCCGGCGGGGACGGCGAGCAGGAGGGCGAAGGCCCCGAGAATCAGGCGACCGAGGGCGTGCATGCCGCGAGCCTCTACACCGGGCGCGGCCGCATGTCGCGCGGAAGCCGCGCCCGATCCTCGCGGATCCGGCGCGGCTTCCATCGTTCCGCGGCCCGGGGGGCGTGTGCCGTCAGCCGTGGGCCGGGGCGGCGCCGCCGGGATCGCCGTGCGTGTGCTTCTTCCGGAACCGGCCCAGCCAGATCGAGAAGTGGCGGATCACCACGTAGAAGACCGGGGTCAGGAACAGGCCGAAGAAGGTCGCGCCGATCATCCCGAAGAACACCGCGGTGCCGAGCGCCTGGCGCATCTCGGCGCCGGGGCCGGTCGCCACGACCAGCGGCAGGGTGCCGAGGATGAACGCGAAGGCGGTCATCAGGATCGGGCGCAGGCGCAGACGGCACGCCTCCACCGCCGCCTCGACCGGGCCGCGATGCTCCCGCTGCTCGATGTCGTGCGCGAACTCGACGATCAGGATCGCGTTCTTCGCCGCGAGGCCGATGAGCACGATCAGGCCGATCTGGGTCAGGATGTTGTTGTCCTGCCCCCGGAACTGCACGCCCGCGAGCGCGGCGAGCACGCCGGTCGGCACCACCAGCAGGATCGCGAGCGGCAGCGCCCAGGATTCGTACTGCGCGGCGAGCACGAGGAAGACTAGCAGCACGCCGAGGGCGAAGACCGCGCCGGCCGTGCCGCTCGCCGCCTTCTGCTGGTAGGCGATCTCGGTCCAGTCGTACGAGTAGCCGTCGGGCAGAGCCTTCTTGGCGATCTCCTCCATGGCGGTGAGCGCCTGTCCGGTGGAGACGCCGGGCTTGGCCACGCCCTGCACGGGGACCGAGTAGTACAGGTTGAAGCGCTGCACGATCTGCGGACCGGTCACGTCCCGCACAGAGGCGAGCGTGCCCATCGGCACCAGGGCGCCGGTGGAGGAGCGCACCTTGATCTGCGAGATGTCCTGCACCGACGTGCGGAACGCCGCGTCGCCCTGCAGGCGCACCTGGTAGATGCGGCCCAGAGTGTTGAAGTCGTTGACGTAGGTGCCGCCGAGATCCGCCTGAACCGACGAGAACACGTTGGCCAGCGGCACGTTCAGCATCCGCGCGATGGTCCGGTCGATGTCGAGGAAGAGCTGCGGCGTCGAGTTGTCGAAGGTCGTGAAGACGCGCTGCACGTCCGCGCTCTGGTTCGCCTGGGCGATCACCTCGCCGGCGGCGGCCATGAGCGGGCCGATATCCGAGGACTGGCGGCTCTCGATCTGCATCTTGAAGCCGCCGCCGTTTCCGAGACCGCGGACGGGCGGGGGCGGGATGACGATGACCCGCGCCTCCTGGATGTCGGAGGTGGCCTTCAGCACGTCGCCGGTGATGACGGCCGCGCTCCGACCCACTTCCGCGCGCTCCTTCGCCCCCTTGAGGGTCAGGAACATCACGCCGGCGTTGGTCGTGTTGGTGAAGGTCGCGCCGTCGAAGCCCGCGATGATCACCGCGTTGGCCACGCCGTCGACCGTCCGGGCCTGCTTGGCGGCGCGCAGGCACACCTCCGTGGTGCGGTCGAGGGAGGAGCCGGAGGGGAGCTGGACGACGCCGATCAGGTAGCCCTGGTCCTGGTCCGGGATGAAGCCCGTGGGCGTCGTCTGCGCGAGGTGCAGCGTCCCGGCGATCACGGCCGCGTAGACCAGCAGCATCACGCCTAGGCCGACGATGCCGCCGGTGAGCACCCGGATCGTCCGGCCGTAGGCGTTCGACGTGGCGTCGAAGGCGCGGTTGAAGCCGTTCGCCAGCCAGTTCACGAACCGGGTCAGGAAGAACTTCGGCTCCTTGCGGGCGTGGTGGGGCACCAGCAGCAGCTTGCAGAGCGCCGGCGACAGGGTCAGCGAGTTGAAGGCCGAGATCAGGGTCGAGGCCGCGATCGTGAGCGCGAACTGCTTGTAGAACTGGCCCGAGATGCCCGGGATGAACGCCGTCGGTACGAACACCGCGGCGAGCACCAGCGCGATGGCGATGACCGCGCCGCCGACCTCGTCCATGGTCTTGTGGGCGGCGTCGCCCGGCGACAGGCCCTCGGCCATGTTGCGCTCGACGTTCTCCACCACCACGATGGCGTCGTCGACCACGATGCCGATGGCGAGCACGAGCCCGAACAGGGTCAGGTTGTTCAGCGAGAAGCCGAAGGCCGCCATCGCCGCGAAGGTACCGATCAGCGAGACCGGGATCGCGATCACCGGGATGATCGCGGTGCGCCAGCTCTGCAGGAACACCAGGACCACGATGACGACGAGGCCGACCGCCTCGAACAGCGTCTTGTAGACCTCGTGGATCGATTCCTCGATGAACTCCGTCGGGTTGTAGGCGATGCGGTACTCGACGTCCGGGGGGAAGTTCTTCTTGACCTCCTCCATCACCTTCTTGACCGACGCCGCCGCGTCGAGCGCGTTGGTGCCCGGCCGCTGGAAGGCGCCGATGCCGACCGCGGGCGTGTCGTTGAGGAACGAGTTGGTCGTGTAGTCCTTCTGGCCCATCTCGACGCGGGCGATGTCCTTGACCCGGACGAGGCGCCCGTCCTGCGCCTTGATGATGACCTCGGCGAACTGCTCGGGCGTCTTGAACCGCGCCTGCGACTGCACGACGAGCTGGAACGCCTCGCCCTTGGCGGCCGGCGGACCATTCAGCTGGCCGGCGGCCACCTGCACGTTCTGCTCCTGCAGCGCCGCGGTGACGTCGGTAACCGAGAGGCCGTAAGCGGCGAGCTTGTTGGGATCGACCCAGACACGCTCGGCGTACTCGTTACCGCCGAAGATCGTGATGTCGCCGACACCGTCGAGGCGCAGCAGCTCGTCGCGGATGTTCAGGTAGATGTAGTTGGCGAGGTAGTTCTGATCGTAGGTCCTGTTCGGCGAGAGCAGGTGCACGACCAGCATCAGGTCGGGCGAGGCCTTGCGGACCGTGACGCCGAGGTTGCGGACGTCCGGCGGCAGGCGCGGCTGCGCCACCGAGAGCCGGTTCTGCACCAGCACGTTCGCGATATCGAGGTTGGTGCCGACCTTGAAGGTCACGGTCAGCAGCATGTTGCCGTCGTTGGTCGACAACGACGTCATGTAGAGCATGTTGTCGACGCCGTTGACCTCCTGCTCGATCGGCGTCGCGATCGTGGCGGCCACGGTCTCGGCGTTGGCGCCCGGATAGGAGGCGCGCACCGTCACGGTCGGCGGCACGATCTCGGGGTACTGCGAGACCGGCAGGCTCTCGTAGGCCACGAAGCCGAGGATCAGGAAGACGATCGACGTGACGGACGCGAAGATCGGTCTGTCGACGAAGAAGTGGGCGAAACGCATCGGTCAAACCTCTGAGGCCCGCCGGTCTCCCGGACGGGGCCCTGCGTCGTCGGTGCGGGGCGCGCCGCGCGGCGCGCACGAAGGCGGTCGTGACGAGCCGCGCGGGCTCACGTCTTGCTCGGGGGCAGCTCGATGGTCTCGGGCGTGACCTTGGCGCCAGGCCGGACGCGGGAGAGGCCGTTGACCACCACGGTCTCGTCGCCCTTCAGCCCCGACTGGATCACCCGGTAGCCGTCGACCTTCGGTCCCAGCACGACGTCCTTCTGCTGGATCACGTTCTCGGGCCCGACGATGTAGACGATCCGCTTGTCCTGGTTGGCCGCCACGGCGTCGTCGGGCAGCAGGATGCCCTGGAACGGCTTGGTCGCCGGCATCGAGACGATGCCGAACAGGCCGGGCTTGATGAACAGGTCGGGGTTCGGGACGGTCGCGCGCAGCAGGATCGTGCCCGTGGCGTTGTCGACGCGGTTGTCGACGAAGTCGAGCGTGCCCTTGCGGGTGGGCTTCGCCTCGCCGGACAGGGCGATCAGGATCGGCACGCCTTTGCCCTGCTGGGTCTGGCCCATGCCGATGCCGAGGCTGTTCTGGTACTTGAGGAACGACTTCTCATCGACCGTGTAGCTGAAATAGATCGGGTCGAGGGACACGATCGTCGTCAGCATGGTCTGGTCGGCGCTGACGATGTTGCCCTCGGTCACAAGGCGGCGGCTGATGCGGCCGTTGATCGGCGCCTTCACCTCGCTGAAGTCGTAGTTCAGCTGGGCGTTGTTGAGGGCGGCCTGGGCGCTGTCGACGTCGGCCTGGGCGGTCTGCGAGGCCTGCCGGCGCTGGTCGGTGACCTGCTCGGAGATGTTGCCGCTGCGGGACAGGGTCTGCGCGCGCTCCAGGTCCGTCTGCGAGAAGGACTGGCGCGCCTTGGCGGAGGCCAGGGCCGCCTGGGCCTGCTCCAGCGCCGCCTTGTAGGGGCGCCGGTCGATCACGAACAGGACGTCGCCCTTCTTCACCGTCTGGCCGTCGACGAAGTTGATCTTCTCGAGGTAGCCGGTGACGCGGGCGCGGACCTCGACGTAATCGATCGCGTCGAAGCGGCCGGTATACTGATCCTGCTCGACGATCTGGCGCACCACGGGCTTGGCCACGGTGACCTTGGGCGGCGGGCCGCCCGGCGCCTGCGCGCGGGCCGGAGTCGCGAGGGGGCCTGCCGCGAGAGCCGCGATCAGGCCTGACAAGACGGTGAGTAGGCTGGGAAGCCGGCTGCGCATCGGGTCCTGCTGTCCGTTGGCCGACCGTCCGGTCGCGCCGAGCTTGACGATTGTTCCGCCGCGGGTGCGCCGTAACCCGCGGTCGACGGTGTTGCTTGTGCGCGAACGCACATCACGGTCCCGCGAGCCGGATTGAAACGGCAGATCAGGCGACCGTTTCGCCCGCGCTGTACCAGTCCTTGAAACCGCCCTTGTAGTGTTCGGCGAGGTCGAGCCCGGCATTCTGCGCCGCCATGAGCGCGTGGACCGAGCGGACGCCCGAGGCGCACGAGAACACCGCCCGCCGGCCGTCCTCGGCGACGAGGGCCGCGACCGCCTGCGGGTCGAAGCCGGAGAGCGGGTGCGAGACGGCGCCGGGGATGTGCCCGGCCTCGTACTCGTGCGGCTCACGGACGTCGATGATCAGCATCGAGCCGTCATCGAGCCCCTGCTTGACCGTCTCGCGATCGAGGTCGACCACCCGCATCGGCAGGATCTCCGTTCCGCCCGCTCTCGGCCAGGCTGGCTGACTGACGCTTTTCCTTATTCGTCAGACCCCGGCGGCGCAACGTGCGTCGTCGTCCCGCGACCGTCGGCCGGGGGGCAGGCGGCCGAGGAGGCCCGGCCCGGAGCGGATCGGGGCCAGTGTCAGAGCGCCGCGAGGGTCGGCGCCACGGCCGCGAAATGCGCGGGCCAGTCCGGCGGACGGTACCCGGCGAGCCGGCCGGCCAGTTCGGCGCGAAGCGACCCGTCGGGCCGCGAGAGCGCCTCGATCGCCTCGATCCAGCCCGGACCGTCCAAGGGATCGCGGAACAGCGCGAAGCCGTCGGCGATCTCGCGGTGGACGGCGATGTCAGAGGCGATCACCGGCAGCCCCGAGGCCGCGGCCTCGACGACGGGGATGCCGTAGCCCTCGGTGAAGGACGGCATCAGCAGGGCGGTGCAGCTGCGCATCAGCGCCGCCAGACCGTGGGTCGACAATCCCGAGGCCTCGATGACGTGGGCGCGCACGCCGGGGCAGCGCTCCAGCATGTCGATGGCGCTCTCCGCCTCCCAGCCCCGGCGCCCGACCACGACGAGCCGGGGCGCGGCCGCCCCGTGGCGCTCGGCCAGGAGCCGCCAGATCTGGAACAGCAGCAGGTGGTTCTTGCGCGACTCGATGGTGCCGCAGACCAGGAAGGTCGGCCGGTCGGGGGTGAATCGCGGCCCGGCGTGGCCGAAGGCGGCCTCGACCCCGAGATGGCCCACGGCCACCGGCGGCCGCCCGAACCCCTCGGCGGCGAGATGCGCGAGCGTGCGCCGGCCGGTATCCTCCGAATTCACCAGGATGGCGGAGGCGTGCCGCCCGATCGTGCGCAGGCGCGCCCGGTGCCGGTCGGCCTCACCGGACCGACCGTATTCCGGGTGGGTGATCGGGATGAGGTCGTGGACGAAGAACGCCGCCCGGACGTCCCGCCGCGTATAGAGCCAGTCGAACCGCCGCGGGTCGTCGAGGCGCAGGTGCGAGGTGTGCAGGTAGAGCGCGTCCCGGGGCAGGATCGCGACCGACCGGCCGCGCAGCGCGATGTCGACGGTCTTGCGCGCCTGGATCCTCCGCCGGTCGGCGGACCCGGCCTGCGGTGCGGCGCCGGGCGGCGGCGCGGCGGCGGGATCGCCGCAGCGGGACGCGAGCCGCCGGTAGACCGGGTCCGACGCGGCGTCCCGGTCCTCGACCCAGCCGGCCGCCACGGCCTCGACGATCTCCAGCGCCTGCGCGCGGTCGAGGATGCGCGGTCCGAACGCCGTGGAGACGACGCCGACGCCCGTCCCCGCCCGGCCGAGATAGGCGCGCGCGTAGGCGAGGTCGACGCGGTCGATGCCCGACGGGCTCGCGTGGCGCAGCCGCGTGACGAGGCGCGTGAGATCGAAGGCGATCGGTCGGTCCGTCATGATCCTCTGGCAATCGTGGGGGCGAGGCCTCCCCGTAGCGGGCCTGACCCGCGAGAGCCAGCACATCCGCGCGGCCCGCGCGCCGAAGGGCTTGCGCGGGCGCGGCGCGGAGGCTAAGAGCCGCGAGCCCTCGCGGCGTCGGAGTGTAGCGCAGCCCGGTTAGCGCACTAGTCTGGGGGACTAGGGGTCGTGGGTTCGAATCCCGCCACTCCGACCATTAAAGCCTTTGGGCACCAAGGCTTTATTCTGGAACGATCGCCAGTCAGTCCGCGAGCAAAGGCGGAACGCACGCTGCACGTGGGGACCACGGGCCACCAGAGCCACCCGCGGTCTGTTCTCGGTCGGTGCATTCCTGGCGGCGAAGGGTCGCCGAAGCCCATGGCCTCGAACCCGACCGTCTCCGCGCTTCGCGAGGCCGCCGAGGTTTCTGACTAGGCGATCGACTTGGATCCCCAGCAGCGCGACCGGCGGCGGGGGCGCGCCTCCCCGACTCTCAGCGCCCGCAGGTAGGCGCAGCCGTCCAGGCTTCGCTCTGCCTGGGCCACCTCGGATCATTCCACCACACGTCGACGAAGCGGTGCGGAGCTGCGGGTGGTGTCGGTGTGCCTGGTGAGAACTCCCTTCCGCGCTATGCAAGCTCGCCATCGCGCAACGCGGCGCGGAGCGTCAGGATCGACGGCGCTGGCGCCCGGCGGATCTTGAACCCTGCACGCCGACACGCGCCGAATCCGCGACCTCCCCGGGCTCGTCGATCACGGGACCTGCGGGAGGCGCATCTCCTTACGGAAGCTCTTGTCGAAGGCTGTGGCCGGCACGAAGCGGCGCAGCAGGCTGACCTGTCTCGCCTTGGGGCCCGCCGTGTAACGGCGCTTCGGGCTCGTCGCGGTGGCGGCTTCGACGATGACCTTCGCCACGACCTCGGGCGCGTCGGCGGACTTCATGACCTCGCTTAGGAACCGGTCCCGACCGGCGTGCTCCGCCTCGTAGATGCCGAGCGGCGCGTCGGGGCGCACGAGGTTCCGGTCGAAGGCCGTCCGGGTGAAGGCGGGCTCGACGAGCACGATCTGGATCCCTTGCCCACGAACCTCGTGGTCCAGCGACTCTTCGGCGCGACCTGCTCCGCGCGCGTCTCCCGACCGCGCCGCATATCCGGCTCCACCGGTCCTGGCTGATCCTCTCGATCAGCCCGGTCCGAAGCCGGCCGGTCAGGTCGGCCTGGACGCCGGCCGGGCGTCATCCTCGTCGGAGGCTATAACCGCCCGGCCGGCCCACGCGTCGACCGGGCCTCGGCATGCCCTCGAAGCGACCGCCTTTAGCCCCGACCGCACCGCCGCGCGCGACGTTCTCGTTCTCGCTGCTGTTGCACGCCCGCCGGGACTCGGATCCGGACGGGCCACCCGGTTCGCCGGACGGGGCGTTCCTGTCTCGCCTCTAGGCTTTCATCTCGGCGAGCATCTTCGCGCCCTCGGTCAGAAAGAACGCCTTGATCTTCGGGTTGCGGACGCGCTGGGCGCAGTGCCTCGCGATCTCGCTCATCGACCGGTTCTTCGGATTGTTGAGGAGATCGGTCAGGTACGTCTGAGCCTGGGCCTCGGTGTCGATGGTGAATGGCTGGGGGTCCACGAAGCACCTCTCGCTTTGACCTGCCCGGTTCGCCGTGGCGCGCCGCTCGATGCCCCGCCGACCGATGGATGGCGATGCCGTGTCGAGCGCTTCTAGCGTGTAGCCTGCAAATCGATGATCGGTCCGCCGATGTCGAAGAATTCGTCGTCGGTGAACTCTGCCAGCTCGATCTCCTCGCGCGGACGCTGAAACGGCAGGAACGCGGAGATCATTCCGAGACACAGCGCCCCGGCAATCAGGACGGCCAACAGCGCGAGAGTCATGGTCAACATCAGAACGCAATGCGATGTCAGACTTATAGAACGGTAATCTTAAAACTTGCTTTCGGTGCATGGGATGCCGCCCGGTAACCGCCGGCCGCGAACCTGCCGCCGAGCCGCGTTGCGTATCGGCTCGGCTCCCACGCTGGTGAGATCAGGCGCTCTCCCGCCCCGTGAGCAGATCGGGGCGGGGCCGAGCTGGCTTACCGACCGAGGGACGGGCCGCCCGACGTGCCGCCAGTACCGGGCGGCCCGCTCGTGGGGGTGCCGCCAATGTTGACGCCCGGCGTCGTGCCCGGGATCGACGAATGGCTCGGGTTGGCCTCATTTCCGCGGGTGACCGGGCTCGGTCCGAGATCCCGGGCACCCGGGCTGGCACCCCCGGTTGTCGCCGGCGGGGCGACTCCAGTGTTTCCCGCGCCGCCCGTCACCGTTTGCGCTGAGACCGGCGCGGCCAAGGCGATGGACAAGGCACCTGCGAGCGCCGCGAGCGTGCGAGTCATGAAGAGGTCCCTGCGATTGCTGTGACACAGGAACGGTCGATGTCGAGCGTAGTTCAGGGACGGGCGCGTCCCTCACCCGCGAGCCGCTCGCCTGCTCGCGGCCTCCGCCTCGACCTCGCCGCGGAGTAGGCGCTCGCTGTTGCTCGTGTCGATCACGGTCCGGCGGTAGGCCCTGGTTCCGGGCAGTTGGTCGATCTCGCCGCCCTTGCGCGAGACGTTGCCGTCGATCGCGCAGGCAGCCCGCGTGGGCGCTGCCGTGGGCGCCGCGGGCTTCTCCGCCTCCGGCCGGGTCTCGACGCCGCCGGCGCGCGGCACGCTTCCAGTCCGATTGCGGATGCGGGTCCCGCGGATCACCCCGGTATCGCCGTCGGTGACCAGAGCGCGGTCGGTCATCGCTCGGATCAGGCCGCAGCGATGAATCTCCGGTCAGACTGACCTCGCCCGCAGCCTGCTCCCTCGGCGGCCGCGCTGTCGAGGGGGGCAGCGACGGCGGCGCGCATCCCGGTGCACCCCGAGGGTGACTGATCTGAGCAGGCTTCTCGCTGGTCCAGAAGTGGAGAGTTCGTCGCGGGGCCGTCAAGCATTTCGCCTGTGCGAGACCACGATCCGAGCTTGAATGTATCAAAGCGCGAACGTTATTTAGTTGCAAGCCCACGCGTTGATCGCCATTCCAGCTCAAGCAAACAATGTTATATCATCATTGATGGGCAGATTATTACTGAATCATCATCTGGCCGACATCGAGGCTCATCGTTTGGAAATATAGATCCAGCTCGTCCGGTTCAATTCTGCAGTGGACTCTCACTGCTGCCGGAGGGAGCCGCATTCCATGTGCATCGTGAGGCAAAAGTGCAAGTGCTCGACCCGCGTTCGGTATCAAATCGCGCAATCCGTGGGCTCACGCAATATATGCGGGCATCCGGTCGTGCGCTGGATCGGCTTCTCTAAACGTCGACGTATCGAGATAGCTCGGAGACGATCGGTGGGAGAAGAAAGAGTTCGCGTCATTCAGTTGAGTTGGGCACAGACGTTTGGTCGACCGGTCAGTGTCACGACGACCGGGATCGTTCAGCCTGTGGCGACGGTGGTACCGTTCGGATCGCACTCGCGTTGACCGGCTCGAAGCCGATCGCGAGTCGAGATCGAGTCCGTCCTCGAGACCGCCGGTCTAGGGGTTCGCGGCCGAGGAGCGCGGCTGACGATCAACCCTGCAGGCTCTCGGCGACGTCGTCGGGGATCTGAACCCCACTGACCGGCGCTCGTGACACTCTCCGCCTCGCCGGTCTCACCGCCGGCGACCACCTTCGGCGCCGCTGAGCCCGGCATCCGCCTGGACAGATTCTCGGCCTTCTTCGCCACGCCGCTCCCGGCCCGCGCCGGGCGTCCCGTCGGCGGCCGACGGCTTCTCGAAGGCGCGCTGGAACTGCCCCGCTGGTGCGTGCCGAACCCGCCCGCCACTTTCCTGCGGCGTAGCGCGGGCTCGTCAGCGAGGGCGCCGGCAGGTTCGCGTTGCGCACCCCGCGCTGCGCGACGCGAGTGAGAAAACTGCCGGTTGCGCACTGACAGGGTGCGCACCGTCCGGCTTCGCGACTGCTTGGGGTGGTTTTGAGGCCGTCCGCTTCTGGACGGCCAGAGCGTCACAGCGGACATAGCCGCTGGCCATCTCTGGACCCGTAGCCGCACCGCCCCTTGGCCGGTAAGCTTCCTCTATGAGCACCGAAGCGCGAGCCCTTGCCTCGAAGATTATTCGCTTGAGCGGCCCCGATGCTGCCGCCTTCCGCGAACTACGACTCGAAGGGCTTCATGAGCATCCAGAAGCGTTCGGCGCATCCTGGGAAGATGAAGTCAGACAATCGGAAGCGGAATTTGCGGCTAGGCTAGATAGCGGTGTAGTTTTTGGGTCAATAACTGAAGATACCGCGCGCCTTGATGGGATTGTCGGGATATATCGGCCTACGGCAGCCAAAACAAAGCATAAGGCAGTGATATGGAGCATGTACGTCCGTGCGGAAGTTCGTCGGTTCGGTCTGGGCGCAGCACTACTGAGAACGGCTATCGAGCATGCAACCCTGTCGGCAGAAGAGCTCACCTTAAGTGTGGGAGTGGAAAACTATGGCGCCCTTGAGTTTTACAAATCCGTAGGGTTTCGAAAATATGGGCTCGAACTTCGAGCGTTGAAGATTGACAATATTTACTACGATGAAGTGTTGATGTCGCTTTCGCTACTAGAAATCTGACCTCCGCTTTGCGCCGAAGTTGCCGAACGAGCGACAGCGGTCCGCTTTGAAGAAGCGCCGACAGCGCTCCGGTCGGCTGTATCGGGTCGCATGCGGATGGACCGCTCGGGGTGGTTTCCTGCATTTCTGCTTCTGGCGGCGGATGCATCCAAGCATATGTAGCCGCAGGTGCCGCACACGACCCTTAGCGGGCTTTAAGAACGTTCGAAGCAGGGCGGACGCTGAGGAAATCCTACTCCTTCTCGCTGCCGCTGGACAGGTCACGCAGACGCTCTGCTTCAGCGGTCAGGACCGCGACGGAGCGCCTTCGCTCCTGGGGGCTACCGACGGCAGCGAAGGCGCAGAGGAGCGCCGCAACAGCCTTCTGCATCGCCATGTTATCGGAAGATGAGGGTCCATCCTGATCGTAGAAAGTTGCGACAGACACGCCGAGTTCAGCGGCAATCCGCTGGACGAGGCGGGCGGCGGGTGTTTCACGTTCCATCACGTACCTCTGCCATCGCGACTCCGCGTTGGCTCTAGTTCATGACCACGCCCGCATCCTTGGGGCTGATCTGCGTAGCGAGATGTCGGCCGACCAGCATGAGGGCGTTGGCGAACAGTGCCCGCCCTTCATCGTCGCCCACGGCGCTCGCAGTCTTGAAGGCCCCGATCAAGTCGTCGGTCATCTCATCGAGATCGCATTCGTCGCGCCCGAGTATGGTCATCGCTCTGAGCACAGAGCTGGACGATCCTGGTTTGGATCCGCTCTGGTCGGCTGATCCGATGCGCAGCGATGCGAGATGCTGACGCACTGCCTTGAGTATCGCGTCAGTATGGTAAGATACCTCTATAAGTTCTCGGCGCGTCACTTCAAGATTTCGCAGGATCGAGAGACTAGCTGCCCGCAACTCGCGAGCACGGGCTCTGGTGGCTTCGACCGATGCTTGGAGTTGGCTGAGGCGTGTATCGATTTCGATCATAGCGCGATTCTCTAGCGCCTACATGCAACCTCTAGGATGGATCGTCAAATTCGATCATGGGACGTGGGCCCGCTTCACGACAACCGTTCAAGGTCCGCGTGCCACTTCGAACTGAAGCTGCCGGGCAGCCAACGAGTGTCCGCTTCGGAGAAGCGCCTATGTGCGTCCGTATGGCTGGCATGGGTCGACACTGGACAGGCGGTCTCGCGCAGCTGAACGTCGGGATCGACCCGGCTCGTTCTGCGGATCCCGTCGCAACCCCGCTTTCGCCGTTCGACGGAGCAGCGCAAGCGTCGCCGTCGCGCCAGGATGGTTGAGCATCGTGATGAAGCGATCATGAAAGCGGGTCGAGCGAACGGAGTGAGGCCGCGCCGTGTCCTCTTTCTGGGAGCGACCGGCACGATCGGCCGGGCGACGGTTCGGGCGCTGGTGTCGCGCGGTCACGAGGTCGTCTGCCTCGTCAGGCGCCCTGCCGAAACCGCGATCCCCGCGGGCGCTACCGCGCGCCTCGTGGATCTAACCGACACGGCGTCGCTGGCGCGCGACGGTGTCCGCGGCGAACGCTTCGACGCCCTGGTGTCGTGCCTCGCCTCGCGCACCGGGCTGCCCGACGATGCCTGGGCGATCGATTACGGCGCGCAGGTCGAGGCCTTGCACGCGGGCCGGACGGCCGGCGTCACGCACGTCGTGCTTCTGTCGGCGATCTGCGTCCAGAAGCCGATCCTCGCTTTCCAGCACGCCAAGCGCGCCTTCGAGGCAGAGCTGATCGCGTCGGGGCTCGACTACACGATCGTTCGGCCCACCGCCTTCTTCAAATCGCTCTCGGGACAGATCGAACGCGTGAAACGCGGAAAGCCATTTCTGGTGTTCGGAGACGGGACCTTGACGGCCTGCAAGCCGATCAGCGACGACGACCTTGGCCGCTATCTCGCGGACTGCCTCGACGATGGGGATCGCCGCAATCGCGTTCTGCCGATCGGCGGCCCGGGCGAGGCGATCACGCCGCGCGCGCAGGGCGAGCAGCTCTTCGCCCTGCTGGGGCGCGAACCGCGCTTCACGCACGTTCCTGTCGTGCTGCTGGACGTGATCGTCGCCGTTCTGGCGACGATGGGCCGATGGGTGCCGGCCCTGGCCGACAAGGCCGAACTCGCGCGGATCGGGCGCTACTACGCGACGGAGTCCATGCTCGTCCTGGACCCGGCGACCGGGCGATACGATGCCCAGGCCACTCCGTCGACGGGATCGGAGACGCTCTTCGACTACTATGCGCGCGTGGTCCGTGGCGAGGCGGTCGCCGAGCGCGGCGACCACGCGGTGTTCTGACGACGCGCGACAGGAGCGTGTCGGCATTTCCGGCAGCATCACTGCGAAGCGAACCGGCAGCTTTCGGCCAAACTCCGCCACGGTGGATCGCCGATGAGCGCAAAACCGATCGTTCGGCTTCGCGCCCATCTCGGCCATCCGGTGGCATCAGCCGGCATCTCCGAAGCCGACATCGGCACAGATCGGCTCGCTGGTCGCCATCGCGCCTGCGGCGAGTTTCCGCCACTTCCCCTCACGAGATCAGCCCCGACAGCGAGGGCGGAACTGCAGCCATCGGACGACGCACTTGCCGTGAACGGCGCGGCGAAGCCGCTGTGGCCTTCGGCGCCGTGCTGCGACCGGCAAGCCCGAGGTGAGCGGAGCGTCCAGGTCTTCCCTGCACGGGCCACGAGACGATCGGCTGACCCTTGCAGCCCAGCTCTTCCCCAGTGCAGGCGAGGCTTCCCGCCTGGGCGTAGGCGTGCCACTGCGTCGGTTCCGCGGCGCCTTCAGACACGGGACGGCAGTGCACGATGGAGCGGGTCGACTTCCTGGGGCTCCAGGCCTTCCTCAGCATTGCCAACTGGGGAAGCTTCAACCGGGCGGCCGCCAGCCTCAACCTGTCCCAGGCCGCCTTGAGCCATCGCCTCAAGAAGCTCGAGGACGAGCTCGGGGTAAAGCTCGTCGCCCGCACCACGCGGCAGGTCACCCTGACCCCGGCCGGCGTCGACCTGCTGCCGAGCGCCCAGCGCATCGTCGCGGAACTATCCCAGATCTTCGGTAAGCTGCGGTCCAAGGGACGCGAGAGCCAGGATCTCGTGCGCATCGGGTGCCTGCCGACGATCGCGAGCTCCCACCTGCCGGTCATCCTGCAGCGCTTCGGTCAGCGTGACCCAGACGTGCTGGTGCACATCCTCGATCACTCGGCGACCGCCATCGTGGAGCGCGTGCGCGCCGGCGACGCCGAGTTCGGCGTCACCATCATGTCGGCGCAGCACTACGACCTCGACATCGCCCCGATCCACCAGGAGCTCTTCGTGCTGGTCTGCCGGGCCGGCCACCGGCTCGCGGGCGAGAAGGCGGTCACCTGGGCGGATCTCCGGGACGAGGCCTTGGTCAAGATCGGCGAGCAGACCGGCAACAACCTCCTCATCGCGGCCGGCCTCGGCGGACGCTACGCCGAGATGGGCTGGACCTATGAGGTTCATCGCGTCGCGACAGCGATCGGCCTCGTGCTCGGCGGTCTCGGCATCACCGTCGTGCCGCGCCTGGCCTTCCAGACGGCGCCGGACAGCGATCTCGTCGCCGTACCGCTGCGCGCGCCCAGCATCTCGCGCACGATCGGCGTCGTCACCCGCCGTGGCCATACGCTGTCGGCGCCGGCCGAGCGCCTGGCTCGGATCTTCCGAGACTACTTCCAGGCGGTTTGAGGTCTCAGCACGGCAGCAGCCCGCGGGGACGGGCGAGCGAGTTCCCCATTCATCGATTTTATGCAACAAAACATATAATCATTTCATTTGTCTCATACATCGGCGCCTTCTAGTCTTGGACCTGAGACAAGGCCGCGCGTCCCGGCTCGCGGCGAGATCAGGGAGGACGAAGGCGTCCATGCCGTCAGTGCAGAAGGCAGGCCTCGTGGTCACCGCGCATCCAGGCGACTTCGTCTGGCGCGCCGGCGGAGCCATCGCGCTCCATGCCGCCGGGGGCTACCGCGTCAAGATCGTCTGCCTGTCCTACGGCGAGCGCGGCGAGAGCCAGTGGGCCTGGAAGACGGCTGGGGTGCGTCTCGAGGACGTGAAGGCGCAGCGCCGCTCCGAGGCCGAGGAGGCTGCCGCGATCCTCGGCGCCGAGATCGAGTTCCTCGATGTCGGCGACTACCCGCTGCGGGTGGGCGAGGCCGAACTCGATCGCTTGGTCGACGTCTACCGGGAGCTCAATCCGGCCTTCGTGCTCACGCACGCCCTGGAGGACCCCTACAACTTCGACCACCCGGTCGCGGCTCACCTCGCGCAGGAGGCCCGAGTCATCGCCCAGGCCGCCGGGCACAAGCCGGACCCGGAGCGTCGCTACAGCGCGCCCCCGGTCTTCCTGTTCGAGCCGCACCAGCCCGAGCAGTGCAACTTCAAGCCCCAGGTGATCCTCAACATCGACCCGGTCTGGGAGACCAAGAGCCGCGCCTTCCGGGTGCTCGCCGCCCAGCGTCATCTCTGGGACTATTACGAGCGCGTCGCCCTCAACCGCGGCGTTCAGGGCGGCCGGAACTCCGGCACCGCGATGACCTATGGCGAGGCCTACCAGCGGC
The DNA here is from genome assembly GCF_053346095.1 of Methylobacterium sp. A52T. Taxonomy (NCBI): domain Bacteria; kingdom Pseudomonadati; phylum Pseudomonadota; class Alphaproteobacteria; order Hyphomicrobiales; family Methylobacteriaceae; genus Methylobacterium; species Methylobacterium sp. A52T. The sequence continues at coordinate 51,974 of NZ_JBKFBI010000016.1, forward strand.
TCTTCCCGATGACCGTGGAGGCGCTCGCATGAGGACCGTCGTCGTCCGCAACATCCCGCGCATCGCGCCCGAGGTGGCGCAGCGCCTCGCCCAGCACGGCGTCTCCACCGTCCACGAGGCGCAGGGGCGCACCGGTCTCCTGAAGACCTACATGCGCCCGATCTGGGAGGGCGCCGCGATCGCCGGCAGCGCCGTGACGGTGCTGGCCCAGCCCGGCGACAACTGGATGCTCCACGTCGCCATCGAGCAGTGCCGGCCCGGCGACGTGCTGGTCGTGGCCTGCACCACCGACAACACCGACGGAATGTTCGGCGACCTGCTCGCCACCTCGCTGAAGGCCCGCGGCGGTGTCGGCCTCGTCATCGACGCGGGTTGCCGCGACGTGCGCGCCCTCAAGCAGATGGGCTTCCCGGTCTGGTCGCGGGCGATCTCGGCCAAGGGCACCGTGAAGGCCACGCCCGGCAGCGTGAACGTGCCGGTGGTCTGCGCCGGCGCCCTGGTGCGCCCGGGCGACGCGGTCGTCGCAGACGACGACGGCGTCGTGGTGGTGCCCCACGCCGAGGCGGCGGAGGTCGCCGCGAAAGCCGATGCGCGTGCGGCGAACGAGGAGGCCAAGCGCGCCCGCCTCGCCTCGGGCGAGCTCGGCCTCGACCTCTACGCGATGCGCGGGCCGCTCGCCGCTGCGGGCCTGCGATACGTCGACGATCCTCAGGACTGACGCAGTCACCACCGCGGAGCCCGGCAGACCGTCCGTCAAGAGACGGCAGGGCCCGAGCGGCGCGTCCCGCGCGGCCGAGGGTCGGCGCGAGGCGCGAACCCCCATGGCAGGAGGACCCGCACCATGATGAAGCTCGGCTGGTATCACGAACTCGATCGCACGGAGCGGCGGACCTACTGGGCCTGCTTCGCGGGCTTCGGCCTCGATGCCATGGACACGACGATCTACGCCCTCGTCATCCCGGCCCTCATCGCTACGCTCGGACTGACCCAGGCCGAGGCCGGCTACCTCGCCACCGCCTCGCTCGCGGGGGCCGCGGTCGGTGGATGGGCGGCGGGCATCCTGGCCGACAGGATCGGCCGCGTGCGCATCCTGCAACTCACCATCCTGATGGTCGCGGGCTTCACCTGCATGGCCGCCTTCATGAGCGACTTCTGGTCGCTCGCCGCCGTCCGTTTCCTCCAGGGCCTCGGCTACGGGGGCGAGGCGGCGGTCGGCGGCGTGCTGATCAGCGAGGTGATCCGGCCGGCCCTGCGCGGCCGGGTCGCGGCCTCCGTGCAGAGCAGCTACGCGGTCGGCTACGCGATCTCGGTGAGCCTGCTGCCGGTGATCGCCGCGCTGTTCTCGGAGGAGATGGGCTGGCGGGTGTTCTTCGCCATCGGCATCGCCCCGGCGGCCCTCGTCTTCTTCATCCGCCGCCTGGTCCCGGAATCCGGCATCTACACGCAGGCGAAGGCCGCGCAGCGCGATGGCGTCGCCCCGCCTCCCTTCTGGGCGATCTTCGCGGGCCGGCACCTGCGCCGCACGCTCGCGGCCGCGGTGATGTCGACGGGGATCTTCGGCGGCGCCTACGTGATGATCACCTGGCTGCCCACCTACCTGCGCACGGCGCTCGGCCTCTCGATCAAGTCGAGCACCGGCTATCTCGCGATGAACATCCTCGGCTCGCTCGTCGGCCCGCTGCTCTACGGCTGGCTGTCGGACCGGATCGGCCGGCGTCCGGCCTTCATGACCTTCCTGGTCCTGCAATCCGGCAACGTCGCGATCCTGCTGCTCGCGCCCATCGGCCTCGGCACCACGATCGTGCTGAGCTTCTTCCTGGGCGCGTTCCAGGGAGCGCTCGCGTCGGGCATGCTCCCGACCTTCGCGGAGTTGTTCCCGACGGGGATCCGGGCGAGCGGCCAGGGTTTCTGCCTGGGCGGCGGCCGCGGGTTCGGGTCGGTCGTGCCCGCGACGGTCGGGGTCCTCGCCGGGAGCCTGCCCCTCGGCACCGCGATGGGCGCCTGCGCCCTCTGCGCCTACGGGGTCGCCTTCTGCGCCGCGCTGCTCCTGCCCGAGACCGCCGGCTCCGACCTGCACGGCGATCCGGGCGATCCGGACGGTCGCCGGGTCGAGCCGGGCCAGGGTGCCGGCACGGCCTCCGAGCCCCATCTGGTACGGATCGATGCGTGACGGACTCTGACCGCACGGTAGGGCTCGGGGAGGAGCATCGGATGTCGCGGAGCGCACCCGGACGTGGCACGGATCGGCGCAGGCTCCTGCAGCTGACGGGCGGCAGCCTGCTCGCCACCGCCCTGCCGGCTCGAGCGGCTCCGGCCGGAGCCGAGATCACCGGGCGGCTCGCGCGCTACATGGTCGAGGCGCGCGACAGGCCGCTGCCGCCCGAGGTCGTACTGGCCTGCAAGCACCGCATCCTCGACACCTTCGGCGCCATGATCTCCGGGGCTCGCATGCGGCCCGGCGAGATGGCGGCGGCCTATGTGCGCGGCCTCGGCGGGATCGAGCAGGCCACCGTGGTGGCGTCCGGCACCCGCACGACGGCGATCAACGCGGCCCTCGCCAATGCCATGTGCGCCCACGCGGACGAGACCGACGATTTCGAGCCCGTCACCAAGGCCCATCCAGGCTCGGCGACCGTGCCGGCCGCTCTCGCCATGGCCGAGAAGGAGGGCCGCTCGGGCGCGGAGATGATCCGGGCGGTAGCGCTCGGCTACGATCTCTGCTGCCGGCTCCTGATGGCGCTCGGGCCCGATCTCGTGCGCGGCGCGCACCGCAGCGCGGAGGGCACGAGCTCGACGTTCGGTGCGCTCGGGGCGGCGGCCGCGCTCGCGCAGCTCGACGAGCGCGGTACGCGCTTCGCGATCTCCTACGCGGCCCAGCAGGTCTCCGGCCTGTGGAGCTGGGTCAAGGACGAAGACCATATCGAGAAGGCCTTCGACTTCGCCGGCATGGGCGCGCGCAACGGGGTCACCGCCGTCTCCATGGTCCAGGCAGGCCTGACCGGCGTCAGCGACGTCCTCGACGGCACGCACAACCTGTTCATCGCGCTCTCCGGTGACCCGAAGCCCGAGGCGATGCTCGACGGGCTCGGAAGCCGCTTCTTCGTCACCGAGACCGCGATCAAGACCTTCTCGGTCGGGTACCCGATCCAGTCGCCGCTCGACGCCGTGCTGACGCTCCGCGAGCGCTACGGCGTGCGCGCCGAGGATGTGCGGCGGGTCGTGGTGCACCTGCCGAGCGACGCGGTCGGGATCGTCGGCCACAGCGCCATGCCGGACGTGAACTGCCAGCATCTCGTCGCCCTGGCGCTCGAGAAGGGCGCCGTCTCCTTCGCCGACAGCCATGACGTGAGCCTGATGCAGGCGCCCTCCATCCGGTCGGTACGGGAGAAGGTCGACGTCGTGGGCGATCCCGCTCTGATGACGCGGGAGGCCCCGCGCAGCGCGCGGGTCGAGGTGGTCCTCGAGGACGGGCGCAGATTGGAGCACTTCACGAAGTTCCCACCCGGAACGAAGGAAAACCCCCTGGGCACGGAGCGTGTGAACGCGAAGGTGCGCGACCTGATCCTGCCCGTGCTCGGGGCGCCGCGCGCGGACGACCTGATCGCGCGTCTGAACGATCTCGAAAGTCTCACGGACGTTCGCGACCTAGGGCGGCTGATACCGTCCTGATCGGCCAGTAGGGGACCGTACACTCACGTGGGCCAGGGCCGCTGCGCACCGGGAGCCGGCATCGGGGTCTCAGAGCCCGAACCGCCAGTTCCGGCTCAGGCAGCAGCCGTACGGATCTCGTTCGATCGCCTCACGCGCGGGCTCGCAGATACTGCTCGGCGGTCTCCCACGCGCCATCCCTCGCAGCCAGACCGATGTAGCCGTCGGGTCGGACAACGATGAGGCCGGAACCGCTCGGCGGCGACCGACGCGTCGGTTCGAGCAGGCCGGGGAAGCGCTCGATCAGCTCAGCCCCGCGCGTCGCGTCCGCCGCATAGAGGACGAAGCGCGGCTCGCTGCCGGCGCCCGGGGGCGGTCCCGCGTAGGCATCAGGCTCCCAACGCGCGCCGGCGCCGTGTCCGAGGGAGAGCGGGCTGTCGGCATAGGCGATCTCGATCTCGCTCAACTGCGTCGCCATCCGGTCGCGGACGACATGGAGGCCGAGCAGGAAGCGCAGCGCGAGGTTGCGCGCCGCCTGCGCCGCCGGGTTCGACAGCGTCGCCATGTCGGTCAGCCGGGTCGCGTTGCGCAGGACCAGCTCCCCGACCGCGCTGCGCTCCGGGCTGTAGCTGTCGAGCAGGGACGCGCTCGCTCGACCGCGCACCACCATCGCCAGCTTCCAGGCGAGGTTCACCGCGTCCTGCATACCGGTGTTCATCCCCTGTCCGCCCGCGGGACTGTGGATGTGCGCCGCATCGCCGGCGAGAAAGGCGCGCCCGCGCCGGTAATCCGCGACCTTGCGCTCGTTGATGCGGAAGTGCGTCAACCAGACCGGGTCAGACACGCGGAAGCCGCCGCCGGCGCGCTGATCGACGAGGGCTTGCACGTCGTCGAGGGTGGGCTCCGGCCGCGGGTGCGCCGCATCGGCCTTGCCCACCGTCGCGATGACGCGCGCCCGACCGCCCGGGATCGGGAAGACGACGAAGGGACCGTCACGGTGCAGGTAGGTCGCGATCTCGTCCGGCGGCGGCGCTGCGGGCCCCTCGAGGCGCACGTCGGCGAGCAGCCAGTCGTCCCCCTGCGCCGAGCCGGAGAACGGGATGCCGAGTTTGTGCCGGACCGTGCTGTGAGCACCGTCGCAGCCGATCAGCCACGGCGTCCTCACCGTCTCCTCGCGACCGTCGGCGTGTCGCACCTGCGCGTCGATGCCGTCCGCCGTCTCGGCGAAGTCGACCAGCTCGACCTGACGCTCGATCTCGACGCCGTAGGCGCCCAGGTGCGCGGTGAGCAGGCGCTCCGTCTCGCACTGCGGGATCATCAAGGCGAAGTTGTACGCGCTCGCCACGCCTTCCAGGCGCGGGCTGCCGAGCACCTTGCCGCCGCTGCGGATCGAGGCACCGGGAGCGCGCAGTCCCGCATCCAGGAAGGCTCGCGTGCAACCCATGCGATCCATGAGTTCGAGAGTGCGCGACCAGACCACGAGGGCCTTCGAGGTCTCCGTGGCGTGCGGTGCGCGGTCGATCAGGCGCACTCCGACGCCGTAGCGGGCCAGCTCCGCCGCCATGGTCAGACCGACCGGCCCCGCGCCGACGATGAGAATGTCCGTCATGGACCCGCCTCCCGCGCCACGTGGCTCGCTCGGTCGCATATCCTGAGGCGGTCCACCTCAGTCTCGAATTCGCCCAGCGGAGAGACCCGACCCTAAAGGGCGCCGTCCGGCGGTCAAGGCTCACCGCAGTCGCTCGGTGCCGGCACGCCGGCGGAGCGGTCACCGATCCGGTCGAGGGCCGCCGGCGCAGCGTCCTTGGCCATCGACAGATGTCCCGCGGCAGGAACGAGATCGAACTCGACCCGGCTGCCGGCTCGGCACAGCCGCGCGCGATGGTCCTCGGTCATCCGCGGCAGCACGCGGTTGTCCGTGCTGCCCCGCGCCAGGACGATCGGGATGCGCGGCGGAGCAGACTCAGGAGCCGCGTGAGAACTGGAGAGCCGCGCCTTCCTGCGGCCTGAGCGGCATCCGGCCTGTGCTGCACGTCACCGCATTCTCTGGAAGATCGCCTACAATCCTACACAGTTCGGCGGGTCGACGTAAATTCGGACCTGCCAGATGACACCGTGCATGCAGAAGGTGTGGGACAGTGAAGACATTGCTCGCGGCCGCCATACTTCTCGGATCGACGGTCGGCGCGACGGCGGTCGAGTCGTACGGGGATTACCGTGACTATTTCGACTCGAAGCCCGTGACCGCGAAGCGCGCGCCGCGCAGCGCTTCCCAGAAGATGGCTCCCATCGACATCAACACTGACCTGAGCGCGGTCCGACGCCGCGCCGATGGCGACCGGCGTGAGATGTACCGCTACGACACTGGGTCGAGGCTGATCGCTGACATGAGGCCTCGCAACTGGGACGGTGGGCATGTTCCCGTGCAGCCGCACAGTTGGTCGCCGGATGGCTTCTGGAGCCCGATGGTACAGTCACGCGAGGGGCGCGAGCGGCCCGACCAGTCATTCGAGGGGCGGGGACGGCCCGAGCGCTTCAGGTGATGCTGCGTCCTTCAGGGCGCGATGGACGCTGCGGCGTGAGATCTCGAGCGCACGTTCGAGGCGGTCGCGTACGCCACCCTCGAATGGGTCAACGGGTTCAACCAGCGGCGGCTGCGCGAACCGCTCGGCAACCTGCCTCCCGCCGAGGCGGAGACCCGCTATCCTGCCGAAGCCGAGGTCCGAGCCTCGGCCGCCTGACCCGAACCGGACAGCCTCCGGGAAGCCCGGCGGGTTCACTGCGGGTCACGGCGCAGGCCGGCAAAACCGTAGACCTCGATGGGCTTGTCCAGCGGACTAGCTCATCGCCATGGCGTGACGACGCCGGTTACGCGGCGTACAGAAACACAGGCGCTTGCGCTGCGCGGACTCGGGTTTGTCCGACGTGTCCGCGACGGTTGCCGAAGTCAGAGCGGGAACGCGGGTGGCTCGCGGCAATGAGCAACCCTAACATCTGACTACAACACAGGGCCGAGTTCCTGCTGCAACATAGTTGGTGACGTCGATTACTGGCGGATATGCGACAAGGTCGTCGGATGAAGTTTTTATCCAGCCTCTTTGTGGTCGCATCACTGGTCGGATCTTGTAGCAACGGGTTCGCGCGCGGGCATGCTCCGGGACTGGCTGACGCACGTGGGGCCATCGTGCGTCCCGCGGCCATGAAGCTGTTCGACGCCGACCCCGTCTTCCCTCGGGTCCCGGCGACCATGCCAAGTCCGTGGATGCCCCTCGAGCTTGGGCGGGCCATGGGGGCGATCTGCAAGCCCCACGACGCGGGTGGAGGGACCTCGTTCCTCGGGCTTCATTTCGACGATCACTGCTTCGGCCCGGCTCCTGAGCATGTGGCACACGCTGTCTTGGCCCTCCCTGTCCGAGCGTTCAACCTCGAAGCTGACACGCGCCGTGAGGATCTCCGCAAGGCTCTTTATCTGGCGGCTCCCGGCTTCGGGCGCCGTCCTGACTTCACGCTGGGGGCCGGCGCGTTCATGGTCCGCAGCTTCGAGGGCGCGGACCCCCGAGACACCGTGTACCTGATCTGGCCGGTGCGGTGCGACCAGGGTGAGGCGGGGTTGGATTGCCACGACGGCACGGGTCGGAAGGCTTTTCGGTTCGCTGCCGACGGCGCCTTGCGGGATGTCAGTGCGGACGTGCTGCCGGCGGATCCGGTCCTGAGCTCCGACGACCGCGTGCGTCAGACGAAGTACGGCGGCAGCGTTCCGTTTCTGCTCGACGACAAGCTGCCTTATGCGCCCACCATGCGCTGGATCATGGAATTCGATCCTGACTCGCCACCGCTCGAGAAGGACGATCCGAAGGCCGCGGGCCCTTGGGCCCACTTCGGCTTCGTCCACTGGACCGGTTCTCGCTTCGAGCTCGTCGATCGAATTACCCGATCGCGATGGCCGTGTCGGAAGCTCAATGACGCCCCGGCCTGCTCGACGCATCCCGACGACTTCGAGGATCCCTTTGTCATCCCTTGAGCGGAACTCTCGAAGTCGAGGGTGGGGCGGTGCCGTCGTCGGAGCATTTTCTGCTCAGGATAGACGGTCCGCCTCTCCATCCGGGTGACACTCGTCCTCTGTTCGCTCTCTCAGGGAGACGATGATCGTCCCGACATTTTTGAATAGGGGCGCACCGTGGCTCTGTCGGGCGACCGTTCGCACGCGACAGAAGGGGTCGAACAGGCAGCGATGGAAGGACATCGGCGAAGGCGCACGCCCGCATGCCGTGCTCACTATGGCCGGTTGCACCCTCGACGCGGCCAACACCGGAGACGCACCGTTGACCAGCCGTCCCAAGATCAGCTCCGTTCCGATCGTCCCCAGTGAGGTCGAAGGTACCCTCGAAGCTCCCGTCATCTACTTCGAAGCCACATCGACGCATGGCTTCGGAGGAGGCGTCGGTCGCCTCGCTCTCGAGATGATGCTCTCCGAGCCCAGCGCGGACGGCACCCCGATCAGTCGGCGAAAAACGGTCGTACACCTGCGCGGCCCGATGGGGGCGTTCAAAAGTCTGAAAGCCGCGATTGAACACATCGAGGAGATGGCCGCCGGCCCGCTCACGGCGGACATCGCGGAAGATGGGAAGCCCAATTGAATCGCGTGCAGATCTGCGTTGAGCGATGCTCTCGCACGCAGGTATTATCATTTAATTCGAGGTTTTTATTAAATATAACTTGCATTGATGCTTGGATCGGAGCGCGTGACCTTTCCTGATTGCGCGAGGGACAATCCGATTGGCATGGCGCTATGTAATGTATCCCGCGCTGGACACATGGCGTGTGGATGTCGGGTCTTCGATCGCCATTCGGATATAGGGCGGGACAGGGCAAATGTCCGGGATGGTTGGCTCCTTGCCCGTCCGCTCCCGGACGGCGGATGCATCGAGGCGGGCAGATCCAGTCGCGGGTTACCGCGAAAAATCTTGCATTCCTCAAGCTTACGAGGGATCCGAAAATGGCCCCTAGGATTTTCCCTGGCAATTTCGAATGATTTCGATTCTGAACTCGTTGCTGCGAGCCTACTGGCGTGACGCCCGCCTGACGACCATCGCGGTGATTTCGGCCAGTTTGCTCGGTGCATTGGCCTCGATCTCGGCTCCGTACCTGTTCTCACGCGCCGTCGACGATCTGGCCCGCGGACAAGTGCGGTCCGACGCGCTCCCGCTCCTCATGTCCTACGCATTCCTGTTCGGATGCGCCAAAGCTCTGGGCATCGGATCACGGTTCCTGATCGTGCTCTGCGCGGAGCGTTTATCTTTCATTGCAAATACGGCCTTCTTTGCGCGCCTTCTGCACAAGACGCCGGCTTTCTTCCTGGAGCACAACGCCGCGGAGATCGGGACGGCCCGTCAGCAGGGAACCCAGACGCTGAACCTCATCACCCAGCTCGGGCTCGGAGGCTTGCTCCCTGGATGTGTCCAGATCGCCTTCAGCGTCCTCGTCCTCGGCAACCTCGTCAGCTGGGACATCGCCCTGATCATATTCCTCTACGGCATGGTCGTGATCGCGCTCGACTACACGCGTATCGGCAAAGTCAAACCTGCTCTCAATGAGGCGATGAATCAAAGTCAGGCCAATGCGCGCCTGGTCGGCAACGCCATCGCCGTCATCGACACCCTGCGCCAGACACGCGGAGAACGATGGATCACGGAGCGTTTTACTGCCAGCGCGGGTGATGCCTTCGCGAATCTGCGTCGCTACGCGCTGGTGAGCAGCGCCTTCTGTGGGCTTCTGGGCATCGCTGCAGCCTTGCAGTTGACGGTCACGTTCCTGATCCTCGTCCCTCGGTTCGAGGGCGGCCTGATCTCGATCGGCGGCATCGTGCTCTTCAACACCTTGCTGATCCAGTTGAATGAGCCGTTCCACATGGTCGGAATGGCCATCAAGGAGTCGGTCGAAGCGGCGGCCCGCTTCCGGCCCTTGGCGATGATGTGGAGAGCACCGGAGGAGCTCGAGCCCGCCGATCCGCTGCCCTACCGGCCGTCCCTCGGCATTGTCGCTTTCGAGAACGTCAGCTTTCGCTACGCCAATGGCCGTGGCGTTGCCGACCTCTCCTTCGTCGCTCGCCGCGGCACGCCGACCTTCCTCACGGGTGAGACCGGTGCAGGCAAATCAACCGTCGTTCGCCTGCTGCTGAAGGGCTTGCAACCGAGCGGCGGCCACATCTTCGCCGACGGAACCGATCTGACTCGCATCGCGAGCGATGATTGGTTCAACCATGTCGGCGTCGTGCCGCAAGAGGTGACACTGCTCAACGATACGCTGTCGGCCAACATCGTGCTGGGCCGTCCGTTCGACGCGGAGCGCCTCCGCCGGGCCTCCGCGCAGGCCTCCATCCTCACCCGCATCGAGGCCATGCCGCAGGGGTTTGAGACCGTCGTGGGCGAACGGGGCCTCAAGCTGTCGGGCGGTGAGCGGCAACGCATCGCCATCGCGCGGGCGCTCTACGGCGAACCGGCGATTCTCGTTCTCGACGAAGCCAGTTCGGCCCTCGACGACGAGACCGAGCGGCACATCATGGACGGCTTACGTGACCTTGCTGACGGGTTGACCATCATCGCCGTCACGCACCGCACCTCCATGATACGGCCAGGCGATCAGAACGTCCGCCTGTCGGCGTCCCCACCACAGGCGTAACCGTCTGAGACGGGTCGATCGGAGGCCGTCCGCTTTTGGGGGCGCCCCTCTCCGAAGCGGACCGATATCCTTCGGCCAGCGTCTGCCGCTGCCCATGGCTCGCCCCAGCGTCTCTCAGGGGTGGTTTCCTGCCCGTCCACTTACGACCAAAATAGGCATCGAAGGGGGCGTGGCCGCGTCGCCCGCGCCCGATCAGTTCAGAGCGCCGAATAGATTTGCTTGATCTGGTTGAGGGTGATGAGGCTGCGGCGAGGCCGGTGAAGGCTTCGCAGATGTCGGCGCGTTGCTCGTCGCAGATGGGCAGGCGGCGGAATCGATTGAACCACGCGTGGGTGCGCGCGACGACCCAGCGGTGACGCCCGAGCCGCTCGCTACTCTTAATGCCTTTGCGGGCGATCGCGGTACGATCCCGCGGGCCCTGCCCTCCTGGCGCCTCGCCCTGGTATCGTAGGCCTTATCGGCGCGCAGCTTGCCGGGCCGTCGGCGCGAGCGACCGCGCCGTGCGCTACGCAGGAGCGGGATCGCATCGAGCGTCGGGATCGCATCGAGCGTCGGGATCGCATCGAGCGCCGGGGCCAGCATCGGGCTGACGTGCCGATCGGCCCCGCTCAGGCAGAAGCCGAGCGGCGTCCCGCGCGCATCGGTGACGAGGTGGCGCTTCAAGCCCGGCTTGCCTCGGTCCGTCGGGTTCGGGCGGGTCGCAGACTACCCTTGTTGGCAGGGACAGACGCGCTGTCCAAGCTCGCCCGGCTCCAGTCGATCTCACCCGCCGCGTGCAGGCGCTCCAGCAGGACCTGATGCAGGCGCGCCCAGACGCCTTCCTCCTGCCGGTCGCGCAGGCGCCACCAGCAACTCATCCCGCAGCCGCAGCCCATCTGCCGGCAGCAACTCTCAGGGGCAGACCTGAGCGCAGCACGAACAGGATACCGGTCAGCGCCGCCGGCTTCGCGACCGGACGGCGTCCGCCCTTCGGACGTGACCGGGGCTACAGGAGCGGGGCAATCGCGACCCAGAGATCGTCGGGCAGAAGCGGGCACGTACCCACCAACGCCTGCCCAGACGATCCGTGCCCGTTCTGTCAGGCGCTCTTAGGCTCACTACGCCGCCGAGATTTGCCGGCGATCGGCGAAAATCCCGCTCCATGAGGGGCACCCCGATCGAACAGGGCTTTTCGGCCAACGCTTCGGACGTTCGCCGCATCAGGGTCGAGACGGTGGGTCCCGCCCCGGACTGAGATGGCCGAACGGCCGACGGATAGCCGCTTTCGGTCCTTCATAGAGACCTGGCCACATGGTCACGCATCATTTGATGGCTACGTGGCGCAGCCAGTCGATCAGCATCCCGACGCGTCCCGCCTGGGCCGGATGTCGCGGGTGGACGACCCAGTAGGGGTGCGCGTCGAGGACAGGCCCGAAGGGCTGAACCAGCGTGCCGCTCGCGAGGTCGTCGGCGGTCAGGACGACCGAGACCAGCGCTATGCCCTGACCGGCGATCGCGGCCTGGATGACGTGGCCTTCGTCGCTGAAGCGGATGCCCGCGCCGCCATCGACATCGGTGATCCCGGCCTTCCGCAGCCAGGCCGGCCAGGTCGGCGTCTCGTCGGTCAGGTCGGGCCACTCGAAATGCAGCAGGGGGTGGCGGGTCAGATCGCTCTCGGATCGGATGGCGAGACGCGGACTGCAAGCGGGCGCGACCCGGTCGACCACCAGCCTGTGCGCGTCGAGGCCGGGATAGGGACCGGGCCCGTACCGGACGGCGAGGTCCACGCCGTCGCGGGCGAAGTCGACCAGGCTGTCGGACGCGTGCAGTCGCAGGTCGCAACCGGGATGCGCGGCCCGGAAGTCGGCGAGCCGAGGCACGAGCCACTTCGCGACGAAGGCGGTCGGGGCCGAGAGCGTGAGAACGCCGGCCGCGTGCCGGCCGCGGATCTCGTCGATGGCTCGGGCGAACGCGTCGAAACCGTCGCGCAACACGGGCAGCAGCACGGTGCCCTCGGCGGTCAGCCGGACCCGGCGCGTCTCGCGGTGGAAGAGACGCAGCCCCAGGGTCTGCTCGAGAAGCCGGATCTGATGACTGATGGCGGTCGCCGTGACGCCCAGTTCATCGGCGGCACCGCGGAAGCTCAGGCGGCGCCCGGCCGCCTCGAAGGCCCGGAGCGCCGCGAGCGGGGGAAGCGATCTCCGCGTCGTCATGGCTGAACGTAGCTCATCGGCCCCGTGAGGAGAACGCGTTCGTCATCCCGCAGCCCGGCTGACACAAGGTTGGCCGGTCAGGACGGGAGGCTCACTTGAAGGCGATGGTGTTGACGAAGATCGGGGGGCCGGACAGCTTCGAGCGCCGGGAGCTGCCGGACCCTCGGCCGGGACCCCGGCAGGTCCGCGTGGCCGTGCATGCCACGTCGATCAACCCGCTCGACCGCCAGATCCGCCGCGGCGACTACGCCGATCAGGTCGCGCTGCCGGCCATCATCGGGCACGACGTGTCCGGCGTCATCGACCAGATCGGATCCGACGTGACCGAGTTTTGCGCGGGGGATGAGGTCTATTACACGCCGCGGATCTTCGGCGGTTCGGGATCCTACGCCGAGTACCACGTCGCGGATGCCGGCATCGTCGCGCGCAAGCCGGTCAACCTCACCCATTCCGAGGCCGCGAGCGTCAGCCTCGTCGGCGTGACAGTCTGGGAAGGGCTGGTCGAGCGGGCCCGATTGCAGGTCACCGAGACCGTCCTCGTCCACGGCGGGGCCGGGGGCGTCGGGGCGATCGCCGTCCAGGTCGCGAAGGCCATCGGGGCGCGGGTCCTGGCGACGGCGCGCGGCAGCGACGCGGCGCGCGTCGAGCGGCTCGGCGCCTCGGCCGTCATCGATTTCGAGCGCGAGGACTATGTGGACGCCGTCGATCGCCTGACCGGGGCAGGGGCGTCGACGTCGTCCTGGACACGATCGGCCGCGACACGCTCGCGCGCTCCCCGCGCGTCCTCCGCGAGGACGGGCGCGTCGTCACCCTGGTCGACACCGCGACGCCTCAGAACCTCATCGACGCCTGGGGCCGGAACGCCACCTACCACTTCGTCTTCTCGCGCCAGGACGGCCGCAAGCTCGACGCCGTGACGCGCCTCCTCGAGCGCGGCCTCGTGGTGCCTCGGGTCGGCCTGGAGTTTCCCCTCGACGAGGTCGCCAGCGCCCACGCGCGCTCCGAGGAGGGCCGGCTCGGAGGCAAGATCGTGCTCCGGGTGAGATCGTGACGCGGCCGGACCTCGCTCGAGGTCCCTGACCTCACACCGGCAGCGTCCGGCGCCGCGAAGGGAAGCGGCTCGCCTGAGATCGAGCCCGCTGAACCCGTGATGTCGCACCGTGGCGAGCCCGACCGGTCGGCGGGTCGAGCGGCAACCGGAGGCGCGCGATCCTGCCGTCGACGACCTCGGCCACGTCCGTTCCGGCGACCGCGCCCGGCCCACCCTCCGGACTTGTCGTCCACCGCCGGGGCCTCAGGCGATGGGGCCCGACGGCCACGCCGACCGGGGCGAAGCGGTGAAGATCACGGATCCTCGCGCGACCCGGTCACGGCGAATCTTCCCGGCGGGAGTTCGACCCGACCGCGAACTTAAAGATCTGAGACGCTGGTCACGCCGCCGGTGCCGGTCGAATGCCGACCTACGCGCGCCCGAAATGACGGAGCACGAGGGGCTCGGTCCGGGGAAGCTTGAGGCCGCGCGGCTGCGAGCGGCCGCTCCGGCCGGCGGCGACGGCCAGGCCGACGAGGCCGACCGAGCCGGTCAAAGCCACGGCCACACACCACCAGAAGGCGACATCGAGCATGGCTGTTCACGGGGCTCCGGTTGCACCGGAACTCTCGGACCGTACGGTAAACGGAGCGTTAAACGCGCGTTCGACCGAATAGCGTCAGCGCCTGCGGCCCGAGCGCCGTGTACTGCCGAGTCATGGGCGCGGAATTCGGGCGCCGGAGAGCGTCGCTGAGCTCTCGGCGAGTCGATCCTACGCCCAATTGATGAAGGCGCGGAACGGGGCGCTGCCGCTACGACCCGAATCCGGTGCGGATGACCTTCAGGGACAGAGATGCAGATCGGGATCGTCGGCTGCGGTTACGTCGCCGACTTCTACATGACGACCCTCGTGAACCACCCCGAACTGCGCCTCGCCGGCGTCTACGACCGGGACCCGGAGCGGCGCGCCGTCTTCTGCCGTCACTACAACGCCCGCGCCTTCGACAGCCTCGAGGCCCTGCTGGCCGAGCCGGAGATCGGCCTCGTCCTGAATCTGACCAATCCGCACAGTCACTACGTCGTGACAAAGGCCGCCCTGGAGGCCGGCAAGCACGTCTACTCCGAGAAGCCGCTCGCCATGGAGTACGCCCAGGCCGAGGCGCTGGTGGACCTCGCCGAGGCGAAGGGCCTCTCGCTGAGCGGCGCGCCCGCGAGCATCCTGGGCGAGGCGGGCGCGACCGTGCGGGAGGCCGTCGCGTCCGGCCAGGTCGGGTCGGTCCGGCTGGTCTACGCCGAGCTGGAGGACGGGCCCGTGTTCCGCGAGCCGGTGCATGAATGGCGGAGCGTGACCGGCGCCCCCTGGCCGGCCGAGGACGAGTACCGGGTCGGCTGCACCCTGGAGCACGCCGGCTACTACCTGACTTGGATGAGCCTGATGTTCGGCCCGGTCGAGCGCATGACTGCCTTCGCGTCGCGCCTCTACCCGGACAAGGGCACCGGCCAGCCCCCGGACTCCGTCGCCAACGACTTCTCGACGGCGTGCCTGGAGTTCCGATCCGGCGTCGTCGCGCGGATCACCTGCGGCCTCGTCGCGCCGCAGGACCGATCCCTGCACATCATCGGCGACCGGGGCGTCCTGACCGTGACCGATTCGTGGGCCAGCCAGGGCCCGGTCTATCTCCGTTCGCCGAGCGGCGAGGCGCCCGGGCGGCTCGGCCGGCTGCTGCACCGGATCCAGCGCTACCTGCCCGGCCGGATCTTCCTCGGTCGGAAGCTGCCGACTCCCCGCTTCGGGGGCAAGCTGCCCAGCTACCCGTCGCAGATGGACTTCGCCCGCGGACCCGCGGCCCAGGCCGCGGCGATCCGGGCAGGCGTTCCGGCGCCGCTCCCGGCGCGGTTCGTGCTGCACATCACCGAGATCGCGCTCGCCATGCAGAATGCCGGCGGCGGCGCCGTGATCCAGCTGAGATCCAGGTTCTAGCCATGGCACAGACCGTCTCGTGGGGCGTCCTCGGCACCGGGGTCATCGCCCAGCGCTTCGTCAGCGACCTTCTGGGGCGCCCGGACGCGCGCCTCACCGCCGTCGGGGCGCGGAGCACCGGGAGCGCCCAGGCCTTCGCCGCGGCCTTCTCCCAGGCGTCCGGCACGCCGGCCGCCGTCGCCGGCGTCGAGGCCCTGGCCGCGCGGCCGGATATCGACATCGTCTACATCGCCACGCCCAACAGCGACCACGTGGACAGCGCGCTGGCCTGCATCGAGGCCGGCAAGTCGGTGCTGATCGAGAAGCCGATCGCGCTCACGGGCGGGCAGGCGCGGCGCATCGCGGAGGCGGCGCGGCGGAAGGGCGTCTTCTGCATGGAGGCGATGTGGATGCGCTTCACGCCCGGCGTCGTGCGGGCCAAGGCGATGCTGGAGGCGGGCGAGATCGGCGATCCCCTGCATCTCGACGCCCGCC
>NZ_JBKFBI010000160.1:0-12601 GCF_053346095.1 Methylobacterium sp. A52T
CGTCGCCGCGGCGCCGGCCCGGTCCGTCCGGGCCGCCCCGCAGGCCGTCGCCGCCGCGCCGCCGCCCCCGGAGGGCTACGCCCGCTACCGGGCCTACAATTACGGGCCGGGCTACGGCTACGCACCGGGTTACGCCCAGGGTTACACCCAGGGTTACACCGACGACCGCCTCGACCGCCTGAGCAGCGCCCAGGCCGCCGGCTACGTCGTGGTCCACCGCCGGACGGTGCAGTTCCCCGACGGCCGGACCCTGCGGGTCTATCGCCCGGACGACGAGGGCGAGCCGTTCTGAGCTGAGCCCGCCGCGAACACCGCCCGCAGGGGCGCCCGCAGGATCTTCCCGGCGGGGTTGCGGGGCAGGAGCCCGTCCCAGATCTCGATCCGTACCGGCACCTTGAACGCCGCGAGCCGCTCGGCCGCGAAGGCGCGGATCGCCTCCGGGTCGGTCTCGGCGCCCTCGGCCAGCACCACGATGGCGCCCGGCTCCTCGCCCAGCGTCGGGTGGGGCACCGGCAGCACCACGGCGTCGATCACGTCCGGGTGCGCGTAGAGGGCGTTCTCGACCTCGCAGCAGTAGATGTTCTCGCCGCCGCGGATCAGCATGTCCTTGATCCGGTCGACGATGGTCAGGAAGCCCTCCTCGTCGGCGCGGGCGAGGTCGCCGGTGCGCAGCCAGCCCTCGGAGAGGACCTCCGCGGTGGCCGCCGGGTCGTCCCAGTAGCCGCGGACCACGTTCGGGCCCTTCACGCACAGCTCGCCGACGCTGCCGGGCGGCAGATCCTGCCCGAGGGGATCGAGGATCCGCACCTCGCAGACCGGCAGGGGCGGTCCGCAGGATTCCGGGTGGGCGAGGTAATCCTCGCCCTGGTGGTGGGTGAAGGTCGCCGAGGTCTCGGTCATGCCCCAGCCGGTGCCCGGGACGACCCGCGGCAGGGCCTCGCCCAGCGCCCGCACGAGATCGCCGGCGGCCGGGGCGCCGCCGTAGGTGACGCCCTCGAGGGTCGGCAGCGGCCGGCCGGCCTCCCGGGCCGCGTTGGCGAGCTGCCACGCGATGGTCGGCACGCCGCCCGCGCTCGTGCAGCCCTCCCGCTCGATCAGGTCGAGGGCCGCGGCCGCGTCCCAGCGGTGCATCATCACCAGCCGGTGGCCGCCGTAGAGGGCCGCCCCCAGGCTCGCGTGGCAGCCGGTGACGTGGAACAGCGGGATCACCAGCAGCGCCGCCCGCTGCGGCGCGGCCGGGTCGGGCTTCGGCGGCGCCTCGCCCCGGCGCAGGGCGCTGCGCGCCGCCGAGTAGGGGTAGGCCATCACCGTGGTGGCGGCCGCCCGGTGGGTGCCGACCGCGCCCTTGGGCTTGCCGGTCGTGCCGGAGGTGTAGAACAGGGTCGCGTCGTCCTCCGGGTCGAGGGCGACGTCCGGCGGGGGCAGGTCGGGGAGGGCGCCCCAGTCGTGGACCCGGCCGACGATGTCGGCGAGCGGCGTCGCCCGGAGATCGGCCTCCATCCGGGTGGTGAACACCCGCTCCAGGGCCGGGCATTCGGGCAGGTGCGGGGCGAGCCGCGCGAAGCGCTCGCCGTCGGCGATCAGCACCCGCGCGCCCGAATGCTGCAGCCCGTAGGCGAGCTCGGGACCGGTCCACCACGCGTTGAGCGGCGTGGCGATGGCGCCGGCGAGCAGCGCGCCGAAATAGCTCACCGGCCATTCGGGCAGGTTGCGCATCGCGACGGCGACCCGGTCGCCCTTGCGCACGCCGGCCTCGACCAGAGCCCGCGCCAGGGCGGTGGCGGCGCGGGCGAAGCCCGTGAAGGTCACGCGCTCGTCCCGGTAGACCACGAAGGTCTTGTCCCCGTGGCCGCGCGCAACCCGGAACAGGTCGCCCAGCGTCGGCGGGGCCTTCTCCCAGATCCGGGTCGGCACGCCCCGGATCGGCACCGTGGCGATGGCGAAGGGCCCACCTGAGGCGGTGAGCCGCGCCTCGGCCTCGCGGAAGGGCAGGGCCGGCCAGCCGGCGGGGATGCGGGGATCGGGGCTCATCGCGCGATCGTCACCCCGCCGTCGATCACGAGCGCCTGGCCGGTCACGAACCGGCCGGCCGCCGAGGCCAGGAACACGGCCGCGCCGGCGATCTCGTCGGGCTCGCCGATCCGGCGCAGGGGGGCGGCGTCCGTGGTGGCGGCCAGCATCTCAGGATCCTCCCACAGGGCCCGGGCGAAGTCGGTGCGGATCAGCCCCGGGCACAGGCAGTTCACCCGCACGTTGGCGGGGCCGTACTCGACCGCGTAGTTGCGGGCGAGCTGGAGGTCGGCGGCCTTCGAGACGTTGTAGGCACCGATCACCGGCGAGCCCTTGAGCGCCCCGATCGAGGAGACGATGACGATCGCGCCGTCCCGCCGCGCCACCATGCCGGGAGCGACCATCTGGATCAGCCAGTGGTTCGACAGGACGTTGTTCTCGAGGATCTTTCGGAACTGCGCGTCGGAGATGCCGGCGAGCGGCCCGTAATAGGGGTTGCTGGCAGCGTTGCAGACCAGCACGTCCACGGGACCGAGACGGTTCTCGGTCTCGGCCACCAGGGTTTCCAACTCCGCCTTCACCGAGATGCTGGCCGGAATCGCCACGGCGCGGCCGGCCCCATGGACGGCCTCGATCTCGGCCACGACCGCCTCGCAGGCCTCGCGCTTGCGCGACGAGATCACCACCCGGGCGCCGTGCTCGGCCATGCGCAGGGCGATCGCCCGCCCGATCCCCCGCGACGAGCCGGTGATGAGGGCGACCTTGCCGGTCAGGTCGAACAGGGACATGGCACAGCTCTGCGCTGGATGAAGCGGCGAACGGCTTCCATCCTCGTTCCGCGGGATATGAAGGTCGCGACGCGCCCCCTCTCCCGTGCGGGAGAGGGTTGGGGTGAGGGGTGCGCGCTGTCCGGAAAGACCTGATCCCTCACCCTGTCCCTCTCCCGCACGGGAGAGGGGACCAGCGCCCCATCCGGCCGTCGACAATCTCGCCGGATGCCTTCCATCCTCACACCCCCGCCCGCATCGACCGGCGCAGGCGCGTCATGCCGGCGAGCCAGCGCTCGGGATCCTCGGCCCGGCGGCGGGCGTACTCCGCCACCTGCGGGTGCGGCAGGATCAGGAAACGCCCCGCCGCCAGCCCGTCGAGGGCGGCCTCGGCCACGGCCTCCGGCGCCAGCACGCCGTCGCGCGACGCGGCGCTGGCTTCCCCTAGCATGGCGGTGTCCACCCCCTGCGGGCATAGGGCGGCGACCCGGATCCCGTCCTCGGCGTGGGCGATGGCGATATGCTCCAGGAAGGCGAGCGCCGCGTGCTTGGTGGCCCCGTAGGTGGCGCTGCCGATCTGGCTGAGCAGCCCGGCCGCCGACACGGTGCCGAGGAATGCGCCGCCGCCGCGGGCGCGCCAGAGCGGGACCAGCACCCGCGCCGCGTGGACATGGCCCATCACGTTCACCGCGAAGGCGCGCGCCCAGCTCTCCGGGTCGGCGGAGGTGGCGAGATCCGGATCGGGGTCGCGTTCCAGGATGCCGGCGTTGGAACAGTAGAGCGCGACCGGCCCGGTCTCGGCCTCGATGCGCGCCAGGATCGCCGCGACCGCCTTGGCGTCGCCGACGTCGAGCGCGAAGGCCCGGCCGCCGAGTTCCGCCGCCACGGCCTCCGCCCCGGCCCCGTCGCGGTCGAGGGCCACGATTATCGCGCCCCGGGCCTTGGCCGCGACCGCGAGCGCCCGGCCGATGCCGCGGGCGGCTCCCGTGACGGCGACGACGCGGCCGGACAGCTCCATCTTCAGGCCCCCGCCCGCTCGGCGAAGCGCCAGGCCGCTTCGGCGAGCTTCGGCACCCGCGCCGCCATGGCGGCGGCGTGCTCGCTCGCGGCGTTGCCGGCCTTCGCGCGGGCCGCCACGCCCTGAAGGATGCCGACCAGCCGGAACAGGTTGTAGGCGAAGTACCAGTCGAGGTCGGGCAGGTTTTTACGGTCCGCCGCCCGGCAGTAGAGCGCCACCGCCTCGTCGCGGGTGGGGATGCCCAGAGCCGGCAGGTCGAGGCCGCCGAGCCCGCTGCGCCCGTCGGCGGGCAATTCCCACTGCATCAGCAGGTAGCTGAAATCGGCCAGCGGATCGCCGAGCGTCGACAATTCCCAGTCGAGCACCGCGCTGACGCCGCCGTCGCGGGAAAAAATCAGGTTGTCGAGGCGGTAATCGCCGTGGACCACGCAGGCGCCCTGCTGCTCCGGCACCGTCCGGGGCAGCCACGCGATCAGCCGCTCGACAGCCTCCAGCCGCCCGTCCTCGGCGGCCCGGTACTGGCGGGTCCAGCGGTCGACCTGCCGGGCGAAGTAGTTGCCGGGCCGTCCGTAATCAGAGAGCCCCGCCGCCTCCGGGTCGATCGCGTGCAGGCGCGCCAGCGTCGCGATCATGCCCGCGTAGTGCCGGTGGCGGGCGTGGGGATCGAGGCCGGGCAGCGCCCCGTCCCAGTGCACCGCGCCGTCGACCGCCTCCATCACGTAGAAGGCCGCGCCGATGATGTCGGAATCCTCGCACAGCGCGAAGGGGCGCGGCACCGGGAACCCCTCGCCGTAGAGGGCGCCGATCACCCGGAACTCGCGCTCCACCGCGTGGGCCGAGGGCAGGAGCGGGCCGAAGGGCTTGCGCCGCAGCACGTAGGCCTGGCCCGGCGTGTCGAGCCGGTAGGTCGGGTTCGACTGGCCACCGCGGAACTGCTGCACGGTGAGCGGCCCGGCGTAGCCGCGCACATGCCCTTCCATCCAGGCGGCGAGCCGCGCCTCGTCGATCCGGTGGCGCGGCTCGACCGGCTTCACGCCGGAGAAGACATCGGCGTCGCTCATGCGCGCTCCGCCTCGCTTCTGTTGGTGTAGCGCCCGAATTCCAGCCGCGCGATCGACCGGTTGTGGACCTCGTCGGGCCCGTCGGCGAGCCGCAGGGTGCGGATATGGGCGTACATCTTGGCGAGCCCGAAATCCTCCGAGACGCCGGCCCCGCCATGGGCCTGGATGGCGTCGTCGATCACTTTCAGCGCCACCCGGGGCGCCGCGACCTTGATCATGGCGATCTCGAGCTTGGCGCCCTTGTTGCCGACCTTGTCCATCATGTCGGCGGCCTTCAGGCAGAGGAGGCGGGTCATCTCGATGTCGATCCGCGCCTCCGCGACCCGCTGCTCCCAGACCGACTGCTCGCTGATCCGCTTGCCGAAGGCGACCCGGGACACGAGCCGGCGCGCCATGGCCTCCAGGGCCACTTCGGCGACCCCGATGGTGCGCATGCAATGGTGGATGCGGCCTGGACCCAGGCGGCCCTGCGCGATCTCGAAGCCGCGTCCCTCGCCGAGGATCAGGTTCTCGGCCGGCACTCGGACGTTGTCGAGCACCACTTCGCCGTGGCCCTTGGGCGCGTCCTCGTAGCCGAAGACCGGGAGCAGGCGCTCGACGCGAACCCCGGGCGTGTCCATGGGCACGAGGATCTGCGATTGCTGGCGGTGACGCGGGGCCTCCGGGTCGGTCTTGCCCATCAGGATCGCGATCTTGCAGCGCGGGTCGCCGACGCCGGTCGACCACCATTTGCGGCCGTCGATCACGTAGTGGTCGCCGTCTCGGCGGATCGCCGTGCTGATATTGGTGGCGTCCGAGGAGGCGACCTCCGGCTCGGTCATCAGGAAGGCCGAGCGGATCTCACCCGCCATCAGCGGCTTCAGCCACCGGTCCTTCTGGGCCGCGGTGCCGTAGCGGTGCAGCACCTCCATGTTGCCAGTGTCGGGCGCCGCGCAGTTGAACACCTCCGAGGCGATCCCGACCCGGCCCATCTCTTCGGCGCAGAGGGCGTAGTCGAGGTTGGTCAGGCCGGCGCCGCGATAGTCGTCGGTGTCGTGCTCGGGGGAGGGCGGCAGGAACAGGTTCCACAGGCCCTCGGCACGGGCCTTCTCCTTCAGCCGCTCCATCGTGGGGGAGGGTTCGCGGCTCTGCGCGCGCTCGGCCGACACCGCGGCGGCGGCCGGAAGGATCGCGTCGGCGATGAAGGCGCGGACGCGGGTCAGCCAGTGGGTCTGGGAGGGGGAGAGGGTGAAGTCCACTTTGTCCGCTCCCTAGGGTTTCTCTGCCGGGCGAGCGCACCGAGCTTGCGTGCGCGGGCTGCCCGCCTTCCCATTGCCTTCACCCACGGCGCGACGCGCCCCCTCTCCCGTGCGGGAGAGGGTTGGGGTGAGGGACGAGAAGCCACAGGATCGAGCCCGCCCTTGTCGCGCAGTCAGGTCGAGCCCTCTCTGGACAGACCTGATCCCTCACCCTGTCCCTCTCCCGCACGGGAGAGGGGACCCGCGCTCCGACCCGAATCGAACGTGGCGCTCGATCGACCCACATCACGCCGCCGCTCACAGATAGGCCGATCCCATCTCGCTGGCGAAGCGCTGCGGCGGGCCTTCCCAGACGATCCGCGCCTGCTCCAGCACGTAGACCCGGTCGGCGTGGGGGAGCGCGAAGGTGACGTTCTGCTCGCCGAGCAGCACCGTGATCGGCGTGGTCTGCCGCAGCTTCTCCAGCGCCTTCGACAGCAGCTCCAGGATCACTGGGGCGAGGCCGAGCGTCGGCTCGTCGAGGATCAGGAGGCGCGGGCGCATCATCAGCGCCCGGGCGATGGTCAGCATCTGCTGCTCGCCGCCCGACAGGGTGCGGGCGCTCTGCGTCTCGCGGTCCTTGAGGATCGGGAACAGCTCGTAGAGCCAGTCGCGCTGCCTGGCGCTCTCGGCCTTCGGGAAATGCTGGCCGCCGAGGTCGAGATTCTCGCGCACGCTGAGGTCGCCGAACAGCTCCCGGGTCTCGGGCACCTGGACGATGCCGGCCCGGGCGATGGCGGCGGGCTTCATCCGGGAGAGGTCCCGGCCGTCGAACCGGATCGTGCCCGTGTGCGGCACGAGGCCCGAGATGGCGTTGAACAGCGTGGTCTTGCCGGCGCCGTTCAGGCCGACCACCGAGACGAACTCGCCCTCGTGGACGTGGATCGAGGCGGCGCGCAGGGCCTGCGCCTTGCCGTAGAGCACGTCGACGCCCTCGACGGTGAGCAGCGAGTCGGGCTTGAACGCCGCCTCGGGCCGGGCTGCCGTCTCGATGCTGCCGCCGAGATAGACCCGGCGCACGGTCGGGTCGGCCATCACGGATTCGGCCGAGCCCTCGGCGATGCGCTCGCCGAGATACATGGCGAAGACCCGGTCCACGAGGGCCGCGACGCTCTTCACGTTGTGGTCGACGAGGAGCACCGCCTTGCCCTCGTCGCGGAAGCCACGGATCAGCTCCGAGAAGGCCGCGACCTCGCCGCCGGTCAGGCCCGCGAAGGGCTCGTCGACCAGCACCACCCGGGGGTCGCGGGCGATGGCCTTGGCGAGTTCCAGCCGGCGCAGATCCGCGAAGGGCAGGGTGCCGGGGCGCCGGTCGACGACGGCGCCGAGGCCGACGCGCTCGGCGATTTCTTTTGCTCGGCGCGCGACGTGGGGATCCGCGGCGAGCCGGATCAGGCTGTCGGGCAGGAGCGCGAGGCTGATATTCTCCAGCACGGTCTGCCGCTGGAGCGGCCGCGCGTGCTGGAACACGAGGCCGATCCCGGAGCGCGCCACCCGGTGGGCCGGCATCCCGCCGATCTCGGCGCCGTCGAGGCGGATCGAGCCGGCGCTCGGGCGCTCCAGCCCCATGATCAGCTTCATCACGGTGGACTTGCCCGAGCCGTTCGGGCCGATCAGGCCCAGGATCTCGCCGGGCCGCAGGTCGAGGTCGATGTTCTTGACGGCGACGAGGCCGCCGTAGCGCTTGGTCAGGCCGCGCACGGTGAGGCAGGGCTCGGCCAGGACGGGCGACACGGCCGGCGGGGGCGCGACGGCGACGGTCATCGGGCTCTCCGGAGCGATCCGAGGCCGAGCAGCCCCGAGGGCACGAACAGGATCACGAGGAGGGCCACCGCCGAGACCACGAAGGTCGAGAGGCCGCCGAGCGGCCGCAGCAGCTCGCCCGCCGCGATCAGGAACACGGCGCCGAGCGCCGCGCCCACGATGGTGCGGCGGCCGCCGAGCACCGCCGCGATGATCACCTGCACGCCGACCGAGGTGTTGATCAGCGTGCCGACCGAGGCGGTGCCCATGTAGAAGACCACCAGCCCGCCCGCGAGGCCCGAGAAGGCGGCGCTGACCGCGAAGGCCGCGAGCTTGTGCTTGGCGACGTTGAAGCCGAGCGCCCCGGTCACCACCGGGTCCTGGCCGGCGGCCTGGAGGATCAGCCCGGCGGGCGAGCGGGCGATGGCCGTGAGGATCAGGCCCGAGACCGCCATGAAGCCCAAAGCCAGCCAGTAATTGGTGTCGGCGTCGATCGAGATGACGTCGGGCACGGTCAGGCCGATCTCGCCGCCGGTGAGGCCGGAGAAGACCACGATCATGTTCTGCAGGAGCAGGACCGCCACCAGGGTGATCAGCCCGAAATAGGGGCCGCGGACCTTCAGCGCCGGCAGCGCCAGGGCGAGGCCGCCGACCACGGCGAGCACGGTCCCGGCCGCGAGGCAGTAGGGGATCGGCAATTCGTAGCGGTTGTTGAGGATGCCGGCGCCGTAGGCCCCGAGCCCGATCAGGAAGGTCGGGCCGAAATTCACCTCGCCGGCGAAGCCGAAGAGCAGGTCCCAGGCCATGGAGAACACGCCGAAATAGTAGGCGATGGTCAGGAGGCCGAGGATGTAGCCGGAGACCCACCAGGGCAGGGTGGCGGCGGCCAGGACGGCGAGGACCGCGATCCAGAAGCCGGGGGTGGTGAGGAGCTTCATGGATTAGCCAGACCGGGACCGACTGCGAGGGATCCGATTGCCCGAAGCGATGCGGGCACGGCGCGGGTCCCCTCTCCCGTGCGGGAGAGGGTCAGGGTGAGGGATCAGGTCTTGCAGGACGAGGCGCGAGCGGAATGCCCGGGGATGGGCTGCTCCATCCGGAGCCTCCTCATCCCTCACCCCAGCCCTCTCCCGCTCGGGAGAGGGGGTGCGTCGCGCTCTGCCGCCGGCGTCGATGCCCCACTCCGATTCCATCATCACCGCCGCCCCAGCAGGCCCTGCGGGCGCAGGTACATGACGGCGACCAGCAGGAGCAGCGCCGGGATCACCCGGTAGGCCGGCGAGATCAGGTAGGCGGTGGCGGTCTCGAGGTAGCCCACCACGTAGGCGGCGATCAGCGAGCCGGTGACGCTCCCGAGGCCCCCCAGCACCACGATCGAGAAGGCGCTCGCGGTGAGCGGCCCCACCGAGTACGACGACACCCCGAGGAACATCCCGAGCAGCACCCCGGCGGTGCCGGCGAGCAGGCCGTAGATCGCCCAGACCGCCACGTAGATCTTGCCCATGTCGTGGCCGAGCAGCGTGACGCCCCGCGGATTCATGGAGGCGGCGAGCAGGACCTTGCCGGCCCGCGCCCGGTTCACGAACAGCCAGAGCAGGCCGATCACCACCCAGCAGATCACCGCGGTGAAGACCTGGTTCCTCGGCGTCCGCACCCCGGCGATCTCGAAGACGCCCTCGACGATCGGCAGCACGGTCTTCGGGTTGTCGGTGAAGAAGTAGGCTACCAGCTCCTGGATCATGATCCCCCAGAGCAGCGTCCCCGTGAGCACGAAGATCTCCTTCTCCTCCCGCGGGATGGCCCGGCTGCGCTCGATCGGCGCGACCACCGCGAAGTAGGTGACCAGCGCGCCCGCGAGCCCGCACAGGATGCCGATCACCGCGCCCGCGTAGGAGCCGAGCCCGAACAGCGCCGAGGCCGCCCAGGCCGCCACCGCGGCCATGACCATCAGGGCGCCGTGGGTCAGGTTGAGGACGCCCGAGACCCCGAAGATCAGGGTGAAGCCCATCGCGCCGAGCGCGTAGAGGGACGAGATCGCGAAACCGTCGACGAGGATCTGGAGGCCGATCATCGCGCGCTCCCCGCCCGGCTACCGTCCCGCCGCCTTCACCGCAGGGGGCAGGATCATGGTCCCGTTGGCGGTGGTGGCCGGCCAGATCGCCACCTGCTTGCCGTTCTGCCACTGCCCGAGGACGCTGGTCATCAGGCCGGGCCCGTACTGGATCGAGTGCGTGAACGGCTCGTCCTTGCCGTAGAATTTCAGGCGCCCGACGGTGCCGACGTAGTCGGTCTTCTCCAGGGCGTCGACGAGCTTGTCGGCCTCCGTGGAGCCCGCCCGCTTGACCGCCTCCGCCGCGTAGTGCGTGGCGTCGTACGCCATGTAGCCCGCGTAGGACGGCGCGCCGCCGAAGCGCTTGGTGAAGGCCTCGGCGAACGGGATCGTCTTCTCGGTGAGCGCCACGCCCGGCACCGCCACGCTGTCGAACAGCACGCCCTGCGTGCCGCCGTTGGTGTTGGCCCAGAAGGTCGAGGAGGTCGCCTGGCCGCTGATCCCCGTCATGGCGATCGGCACCTGCTGGTTCTGCCACTGCACGGTCGGCTGCACGCCGACATGGGCGATGCCGGTGACGATCAGGTCGGGCTTGGCCGCCTCGATCTTGTTGTAGATCGGCGTGAAGTCGCCCGTGTCCGGCGAGAAGCGGACGTGCTCCACCACCTTGAGCCCGGATTTCGGCAGGCATTCCTGGTAGGCGGCGTCCAGCGGACGGGTCCAGGCGGCGTCCTCGCTCATGATCGCCGCCGTCTTGGCCTTGAGCTTCTCGACCAGCACCTCCTTGGCCGAGTCGCACACGGCCTGCGCCAGGGCGTGCGAGGTCAGGTATCCGTGGAAGGTGTACTTGTTGCGCGCGTAGTCCTTGTGGACCGCGACGCTGATCTCGTTCGAGGCCGCGCCGGGCGTGATCATCGGCGTCTTGAGCCGGGCCGCCCAGGGCATCAGCGCCAGCACGACCTCCGAGATGTAGCTGGCGATGACGAGGTTGACCTTGTCCTCGGAGACCGCCCGCTGGAAGGCGCGGACCGCGTCGGAGGCGGAGGACTTGTCGTCGTAGGTGACGACCTGGATCTGGCGCCCGTCGACGCCGCCCTTGGCGTTGATCTCGTCGGCGGCGAGCTGGACGGCCTGCGGGATCGAGGCCCCGGCCACGGACTGCGCCTCGGCGATCACCCCGATCTTGATCGGGTCCGCGGCCCGGGCGGGCCCGGCGGCGACCAGCCCCGCGGCGATCAGCGCGGGCAGCGTGCGCCGAATCGGGGCAACCCGGGCGGCGGCGCGCACGGTCTCGGACATCGGCGTTCCCTCATCCCAGTGCCCGAATTTTATATTCGCGGGCTTGGCCCGGACTGTACCCGCGCTCCGACGGATCACAAGGGGCCGGTCGGGACCGGCCGGTGACGTTTGCACCGAGTCGTTTTCCGCCCGGGGTATCGCCGCGCGCCGCCGCATCCTAGGCTCGCCGCGGCCCTGCGAAGCGCGGGCCCGGCGGCCTCGAAGAAGGGCACGGTCCGGTGAGGAACGCACGCTCGGCCGCGGCCGGGGTTCGCCCCGGACCGCGGCCCCGGAGCCTCGGGAAGCGGCCCGCTCCGCGGCCGGCACGGGCAGGGGAACCACAGGCATGACCCTGCGCTGGACGCGGCGGCCCGAGGGCTCGACCTGGGGGGATTTCGGCCCCGACGACGAGCTGGGGCGCCTGAACCTGCTCACCCCCGAGAAGGTGCTGCAGGGCGTCGCCGAGGTGCGCGAAGGGGTCACCTTCTGCCTCAGCCTGCCGCTGGACCTGCCGGGCGGCAACGTCCTGAACCCGCGCCGCCACCCGCCGCAGATCACCCCGACGCGCCGCGCCAACGGCCGGCCGAACATGAACTTCCCGGTCTGCGAGGAGGTCGACGGCGCCACCGACGTGATCTGCGACGACCGCGCGCTGATCCACCTGCAATACTCGACGCAGTGGGACGCGCTCGCCCATGTCGGCTCGCTGTTCGACGCGGACGGGGCGGGCGCCGCGCCGACCTTCTACAACGGCTTCCGCGGCGGCCGCGACATCGTCGGGCCGAGCGCGCCGGAGGCCGCCGACCAGCCGTCCCGGGCGAAAAGGCTCGGGATCGAGCGCCTGGCCGAGACCGGCATGCAGGGCCGGGCGGTGATGATCGACCTGCGCGCCCATCTCGGCGATGCCAAAGCCAAAGTCGGCTACGACCAGCTCGCCCGGATCCTGGAGGCCGACGGCGTCGTGGTGGAGCCGGGCGACATGGTCTGCCTGCACACGGGCTTCGCCGAGCGGCTGATCGCCATGGGCGGCGCGCCGGACCCGAAGCAGGTCCACACCCTCTGCGCCGGGCTCGACGGGCGCGACCCGCGCCTCCTCGACTGGATCACCCGCACCGGGCTGTGCGCGCTGATCGCCGACAACTACGCGGTGGAGGCCTACCCGGCCGGCCCCGGCCCTGCCTGCTGCGCGACGCTGCCGCTCCACGAGCACTGCCTGTTCAAGCTCGGGGTCAATCTCGGCGAGCTGTGGCACCTGACGCCGCTCGCCGACTGGCTGCGGGCCCGCGGCCGCTACCGCTTCCTGCTCACCGCCCCGCCGCTGCGCCTGCCCGGCGCCGTCGGCTCGCCGACGACGCCGATCGCCACGGTGTGAGGATCGGGAGCGGTCCCGGGACGCG
>NZ_JBKFBI010000161.1:0-12519 GCF_053346095.1 Methylobacterium sp. A52T
CGCGCTCCCGCAGGTGCAGACGGTACCGCCGCGCCCGACCGCCCCCCCGCCGGCCCCACCCGTCGACGAGGCGCCCGCCCGCGTCCCGCCGCCGGCCGCGTCGGGTCCCACGTCGGGTCCTACGTCGGGTCAGGGCCCGTCGCCCCGGTCGACGGCAGGGCGGCGGACGAACGAGCTGCGGCTCGGCGAGCGCTGGAAGCGGCGCCTGCCGCACTTCATGCGCTGATCCCGCGCCGACGGCCCGGCCGCGCCCTCGCGGCCCGCAGCGTCAGGTGAAGAACGGCCTGAAGTTCTCGAGCCATCCGCGCAGCCAGGCCTCGCAGCCCTGCCGGGCGCCCTCGGCGTCCTGGCCGTGCCCCCAGACCTCCTCGGCCAGCGGGCTCCACCAGGTCCAGAACCGGCTCGATCCGTCGTAGGCGCAGATCCCCACGACGACCGTCCCGACCCGGCCGACGAAGCGCGGGAGCGGCACGCCGGCGGTCTCGTCCTGCGTCCAGGTGATCAGGGTCCGGGGCATGCCGTGAGAACGGTGGCCGTCCCGGGATGTTCACGGGCCCGGATGTTCGGGATGTTCGACCGGACGGATCCGCCGGGCGCGGCGGGGACCTAGGCCGCCCACCGCTCCGGCACCGGTCCCGCGGCCAGCCGCGAGTTGCGGTAGCGCGCGTCGTCGGTGACCTCGCGCTCGACCCAGGGCGGGAGCACCACCGGCTGGTCCTCGCGCTCCAGTTCGATCTCGGCCAGGATCAGGCCCGCGAGGTTCCCGCCGAACACGTCGACGTCCCAGACCGCCCCGGCATGCGCGACCCGGTAGCGGGTCTTCTCGAGCCGCCGGCCGGGCGGGACCGTGGCGAGGAGCGCCGCGCCATCCTCCGGCGCGATGGCGAACTCGATCTCGTCCCGGCTGGCGCCGCGGCGCGGGCTCTTCCACGTGATCAGCGCGCGCTCACCGGCCCGGCGGATCCGGATCGTGTTGGCCGCGTCGGTGAAGAGGTACCCCTGAACCAGGGGCGTCCCCGCCCGGCACAGCGCCAGAACCGACGGGTTCGCGATGAACTTGCGCTCGATCTCGACAGCCATGCCGCGCCTCGTGGACGTTTGCCGCGCCAGCCTTCGCCGACAAGCCGGCCCGCGACAAGCCGCCCGGCGGGGATGAGCACAGCGTTACAGGCATGGCTCGGTGCCAATGCGCGCGGGCTGCAATGGGATCGTGTTAAACTTATGTAAAAGCGTGAGGAGGCCGTCGATTGCAGAAGCATCATCAGAAATCCCGCCCCTCTCCGTCCGCGAGGTCAGCGCTGAAGACGGCATCCAAGCGGCCGAATTTGAAGAAGCTGCTCCGCAAGGCGCATGTCAAACCGCTCAAGCAGGTGGCGGCCCTGCCGTTCCGCGTCGGCGCCGACGGCCGGATCGAGGTTCTGCTGATCACCTCGCGGGATACCGGGCGCTGGATCATCCCGAAGGGCTGGCCGATGACCGGCCGCAAGGCCCATCAGGCCGCCGCGCGGGAGGCCTACGAGGAGGCGGGGCTCGAGGGGCAGATCGCCGCGAACCCGGTCGGCCGGTACCACTACCAGAAGCGCTTCGACCACGGCCGCGCCTTCCCCTGCATGGTCCGCGTCTACCCGCTGCGGGTCGAGGCCCAGCACGAGCGCTGGCCGGAACAGGCCCAGCGCACCCTGCAATGGTTCCCGCCCGAGGAGGCGGCGCGCCTCGTCCACGAGGACGAACTCCAGGAGCTCCTGACGGATTTCGCGGCGCGGCCGATCGAGATCCGCGGCGAGGGGCGCGGCTGACGGGCGCCGCCGCGCCCGAACATACAACTCCTGATCTGCGGCCGGACCGGCACGCGGCGGCGCCCGGAAGAGCCTCGCCCGCATCGCGGATCCGACCCGTGCCCGGGCAAAATGCAACTTCTGATTAGTATCCGCGGGTTAAGGTTCCGCCGTCGCAGATGGGCGGGGCACCTCGATGTATCGCGCGTTCGCTTGCCTGACCGAGGAACATACCGGCTGGGTGGTCGCCCTGGCCGCCTGCGTGTGCTGGATCTCCTGCGCGGTCGCCCTCAAGCTCGAGCAGCGCGTCCAGGTCCGCGCCGACGGGCACGGGCCGGTCTGGCTCCTGGCCTCGGGCTTCTCGATCGGGGCCGGGATCTGGAGCACCCACTTCATCGGCATGCTGGGCTACGATCCCGGCGTGGTGCTGGGCTACGAGCCGCGCACGACCCTGCTCTCGCTGATCGTCGCGATCGCGGCCGCCACCGTGGCCTTCCTGTTCGCCCGGGCCACGCCGTCGCGCTGGGCCGGGGCGGGGGCGGGCCTCGTGCTCGGGGTCGGCATCGCCTGCATGCACTTCCTCGGCATCGCCGGCGTGCGGCTGCCGGGACACTTCACCTGGGACCCCGCCATGGCCGCCACGGCGATCGCGGCGGGCTGCGGGCTCGCGGCCGCCGGCATGGCCATCCATGTCGGCAGCGCGGGCGCGCGGGCCCGGCTCGCGGCCGCGACCGTCCTGACCCTCGCCATCGCGGTCCTGCACTTCCTGGCCATGGCGGCCGCCCGCGTGGTGCCGGACCCGGCCCTGGCGGTCCCGCAGCTCGGCCTCGCCCGGGGCGTCCTGGCCGGCGGCATCGCCGGCGTGATGGCGGTGATCCTGGCCTTCGCGGCGCTGACGCTGATGCTCGACCACCTGCGCCGGATCAACGTCGCCCTGGCCCGGCAGGGCCGCATGCTGCGGGAGAAGACCCTGCTGCTCGACGCCACCCTCGACAGCATGGACCAGGGCCTCATCATGGTCGACGCCGGCGGCGTGGTCCGGGTCTGCAACGAGCGGGCGCTGGCGCTCCTCGACCTGCCCCGGGCGATGATGCAGGCGCGGCCGAGCTACCGGGCGGTGCTGCGCCACGAAGCGAGCCGCCGCGAGGCGAGCCGCCGCGAGCGCCGGCGCCCGGACCGCTCGATCCGGACCTGGATCGAGCGCGGCGAGGCCGGGCAGACGCAGGTTCACGAGCGGGCGCGGCCCAACGGCCTCGTGCTCGAGATCCGCACCGTGCCCCTGGCGGATGGCGGCTTCGTGCGGACCTTCACCGACATCACCAAACGGAAGGCCGCGGAGGCCGAGGTGGCGCGCCTCGCCCGCCACGACGTCCTCACCGGACTGCCGAACCGGGCGCTGTTCCACGAGACCCTCGCGCGCAGCCTCGTCGACATCGTCCAGCGCGGCGGCGCCTGCGCGATCCTGTACCTCGACCTCGACGGCTTCAAGAGCGTGAACGACAGCCTCGGCCACCAGGCCGGGGACGAGCTCCTCCGGCGCGTGTCGGCCGGCCTGCGGGGCATCGCGGGGGACGGGGCGGTGGCCCGGCTCGGGGGCGACGAGTTCGCCGTGCTCTCGGCCGGCGGCGCGGCCGAGGCCGGCGCCCTGGCCGAGCGCCTCATCGCGCTGTTCGACAGCCCGTTCAGCGTGGGCGGCCACCGGGTCGGCGTCGGCCTGAGCGTCGGCATCGCGCTGGCCCCCGAGCACGGGACGGATGCCGAGCCGCTGTACCGCCGCGCCGACCTCGCCCTCTACCGGGCCAAGGCCGAGGGCCGCGGCACGTACCGGATCTTCACCCCCGCCATGGACGAGGAGGCCGAGGAGCGGCGGGTGCTCGAGCGCGACCTGCGCCAGGCCCTCGACGACAACACCCTGAGCCTGCACTACCAGCCCCAGGTCGAGGGCCACACGGGGGCGCTCGTCGGGTTCGAGGCGCTCCTGCGCTGGACCCACCCGGTCCGCGGCAGCGTGTCGCCCAACGTGTTCGTGCCCCTGGCCGAGGAGACCGGCCTGATCGTGGCGCTCGGCGACTGGGTGCTGCGCGAGGCCTGCCGCGAGGCGGCCCAGTGGGCGCAGCCCCTGAAGGTCGCCGTCAACCTCTCGCCCCGCCAGTTCCAGAAGCCCGGCCTGCCCGAGACCGTCCTGGCGATCCTGGCCGAGACCGGTCTCTCGCCGGACCGCCTGGAGCTGGAGGTCACCGAGAGCATCATCATCAACGACATGGCGCGGGCCGTGGGCATCCTCCGCCGCCTGAAGAGCTACGGCATCCGGATCAGCATGGACGATTTCGGGACCGGCTACGCGTCGCTCGCGACCCTCCAGGCCTTCCCGTTCGACAAGCTGAAGATCGACCGCTCCTTCGTGGCGCAGCTCGGGACCGGGCCGCAGGCCGCCGTGATCGTCCGGGCCGTGCTCAGCCTGGGCCGCAGCCTCGGCATGGGCGTCGTCGCGGAGGGCGTCGAGACCCACGCGCAGATGAAGTTCCTGACCGAGGAGGCCTGCGGCGAGATGCAGGGCTTCCTGTTCGGCAGGCCGCGCCCGATCACCGACTACGCCGCCGCGGTCGGCGGTCCGGCCGGCCCCGCCGAGGATCCCGCCCGGGCCGAGCCGGGCCTCGCCGCGGTCGGCTGAGCGGGATCGCCCATCCGCCGCCGGGAACCCACCCGATCCCTCCGACGTTGGCCCCGCAGATTGGATCACTTCTAAGGTCCAAGCTCTCGTCCCCCGCCGGGACGGCCCCACCGGGCCACCGGCCTCACAGGAGCCCGACCATGAACGCCAAGTGCGAGACCTGCCGGTTCTTCGACGAGCACAAGGGCAACGGCGCCGTCGCGCAGAACGATGCCGGCCTGTGCCGCTTCAACCCGCCGGTCAGCCAGCCCGCACCCGAGTCCAAGGGCCTCTGGCCGGTAGTCGCCGCCCAGGACTGGTGCGGCCACTACACCGCCGAGATGACCGCGGCCGAGTAGGCGCGTCCGCGGCGCGACGATCGGGGCCGGCCTTCGGGTCGGCCCTTTCGTTTGGGCGCGTCCCGGCGCGGCCCGCCGCATCTTTCGCGTCCCCGGCCGCGCCGACCCCCTGACCATCGCGGGAGCGGGCTCTACCTTGGAGTCGATCCAGGGTGCCGCCGCTCTGCGGGATGTCTCGCCGGGATGTCTTCGGAATGTTCCGCCGGAATGTTCCGCCGGGATGTTTCGCCCGCGGGCCCCGGCGACCGGGATCCCGTCCGCGCCCTCGTGATCTGAACCGGAGAGAGACTTGATGGTGAGCGCCGAAACCGTGCCCCAGGACCCGGGCGCCAGACCTGCGCGGACCGACGCACCGGTCCTCGCGACCGTCACGTTCACGGTGAACGGCGAGCGGCGCACGCTCGAACTCGACACCCGCACCAGCCTGCTCGACGCCGCGCGCGAGCACCTGCACCTCACCGGGTCCAAGAAGGGCTGCGATCACGGCCAGTGCGGCGCCTGCACGATGATCGTCGACGGGCGGCGCATCAACGCCTGCCTGACGCTGGCGATCATGCACCAGGGCGCCGAGATCGTGACCGTCGAGGGCCTGGGGCAGCCGGACCACTTGCACCCGATGCAGGCGGCCTTCGTCAAGCACGACGGCTACCAGTGCGGCTACTGCACGCCGGGCCAGATCTGCTCGGGCGTGGCCGTCCTGGAGGAGATCAGGGCCGGCATCCCGAGCCACGTCACGGCCGATCTCGGCGCCGCCCCGCAGGTGACCGAGACGGAGATCCGCGAGCGGATGAGCGGCAACCTCTGCCGCTGCGGCGCCTATTCCAACATCGTCGAGGCGATCACCGAAGTCGCCGGGAGCCGCGCATGAAGTCCTTCACGTACGAGCGCCCGGGCACGCCCGCCGCGGCCGCCGCCGCCGTCGCCGCCACGCCCGACGCCAAGTTTATCGCCGGCGGCACCAACCTGCTCGACCTGATGAAGTTGCAGATCGAGACCCCGCGCCACCTCGTGGACGTGAACGGGCTCGGCCTCGACGCGGTCGAGCCGACCGAGGAGGGCGGCCTGCGCATCGGCGCCCTGGTGCGCAACACCGATCTCGCGGCCCATCCGCGGGTGCGCGCGGATTACGGGGTCCTCGCCCGCGCGCTGCTCGCCGGCGCCTCCGGCCAGCTGCGCAACAAGGCGACCACCGCCGGCAACCTGCTGCAGCGGACCCGCTGCCCGTACTTCTACGACACCGCACAGCCCTGCAATAAGCGCCAGCCGGGCTCCGGCTGCTCGGCGCTCGACGGCGTGAGCCGCCAGCTGGCGGTGATCGGCGCCAGCGAGGCCTGCATCGCCACGCATCCGGGCGACATGGCGGTGGCCATGCGCGTCCTCGACGCCACCGTGGAGACGATCGACGCCGGGGGCGCCGCGCGGAAGATCCCGATCGCCGAGTTCCACCGCCTGCCGGGCGACGACCCGTCGCGCGACACGAACCTCGAGCCCGGCGAGCTCATCACCGCGGTGACGCTGCCGAAGCCCGTTCCCGGCACGCACATCTACCGCAAGGTCCGCGACCGCGCCTCCTACGCCTACGCGCTGGTCTCGGTGGCGGCGATCCTGGGCAAGGACGGCACGGGCCACGTCGCCTTCGGGGGCGTCGCCCACAAACCCTGGCGGGTCGAGGCGGCCGAGGCCGATCTCCCGAAGGGTGCCCGGGCGGTGACCGACCGGGTCTTCGCCGACGCCGAGCCCACCCACGAGAACGCCTACAAGCTGAAGCTCGCCGAGCGGACCCTCGGCGCCGCGCTCAACCAAGCGAGGGCCTGAGCCATGAAGTTCGACACCGCCGCGGGCCCGAACCCGATCGATCGCCTCAAGGTCGTCGGCCTGCCCACCGACCGCATCGACGGCAAGTACAAGACCACCGGCACCGCGCCCTACGCGTACGAGCGCCACGACGCGGCCCCCGACGCCGCCTACGGCTACGTGCTGGGCTCCGCCATCGCCAAGGGCCGGGTGCGCAGCATCGACACGGCCTCGGCCCGGCAGGCGCCCGGCGTCATCGGGATCGTCACCACCCTCGACACGCCGCGGATCGAGCGCGGCGTGATGAACGTCGCCTACCTGTTCGGCGGCGACGTGATCCAGCACTACCATCAGGCGATCGCCGTCGTGGTGGCCGAGACCTTCGAGCAGGCCCGGGCGGCCGCCTTCCTGGTGACGGTCGAGTACGCCCCCGAGGCCGGTGCGTTCGACCTCGCCGCCGCGGCGAAGACCGCCGAGCCGGTCCCGGCCGACAGCGGCGAGGGCAGCGGCGGCAACGGCGAGGAGCGGACCGGCGACTTCGAGGGCGCCTTCGCGCAGGCCCCCGTGACGCTCGACGCGACCTACACGACGTCCGACGAGAGCCACGCCATGATGGAGCCGCACGCCACGACGGCGGCCTGGGACGGCGACCGGGTCACGCTCTGGACCGCCAACCAGATGATCGGCTGGGGGCACGGCAGCCTCGCCAAGATGCTCGGCCTGCCGAAGGACAAGGTCAGGCTCGACGCGCCCTACGTCGGCGGCGGCTTCGGCGGCAAGCTGTTCGTGCGCGCCGACGCGGTGCTGGCGGCCCTCGCCGCGAAGGCCACCGGGCGGCCGGTCAAGGTGGCGCTGACGCGCCCGCTGATCGCCAACAACACCACGCACCGCCCGGCCACGATCCAGCGGGTCCGGATCGGCGCCCAGCGGGACGGCACCATCACGGCGATCGCGCACGAGAGCGTCTCGGGCAACCTGCCGGAGGGCGATCCCGAGACGGCCGTGAACCAGACCAAGTACCTCTACGCGGGGGCGAACCGCCTGACCGCCATGAAGCTCGCCCGGCTCGACCTGCCCGAGGGCAACGCCATGCGCGCGCCCGGCGAGGCCCCGGGCCTCGCGGTGCTGGAGGTCGCCATGGACGAGATGGCCGAGAAGCTCGGCCTCGACCCGGTGGAGTTCCGCATCCGCAACGACACGCAGGTCGTCCCGACCCAGCCGGACCTGCGCTACTCCCACCGCGACCTCGTCGGCTGCCTCAAGCTCGGCGCCGAGCGGTTCGGATGGGCCAGGCGCAACCCGAAGCCCGGACAGGTCCGGGAGGGGCACTGGCTCGTCGGGCACGGCATGGCGGCGGCGTTCCGCGACAACATGGTGCTGAAGTCGGGCGCCCGGGTGCGGCTCTCCGCCGACGGTACGGTCACGGTCGAGACCGACATGACCGATATCGGCACCGGCAGCTACACGATCATCGCGCAGACCGCCGCCGAGATGATGGGCGTGCCCCTGGACCGGGTCGTGGCGCGGCTCGGCGACTCGGACTTCCCGGTCTCGTCGGGATCGGGCGGCCAGTTCGGCGCCAACTCGTCGACCGCGGGCGTCTACGCGGCCTGCGTGAAGCTGCGGGAGGCGGTCGCGCAGAAGCTCGGCTTCAACGCCACCGACGCGGTGTTCGAGGACGGCGAGGTCCGCGCCGGCAACCGCGCCATCCCGCTCGCCCGGGCCGCCGCCGACGGCGAGCTCGTGGCCGAGGACGCGATCGAGTTCGGTGCGTTCTCGAAGACCCAGCAGGTCTCGACCTTCGGCGCCCACTTCGTCGAGGTCGCGGTGGACGCCTATACGGCGGAGGTGCGGGTCCGGCGGATGCTGGCGGTCTGCGCGGCGGGCCGCATCCTCAACCCGAAATCCGCCCGCAGCCAGGTGATCGGCGGGATGGTCATGGGCACCGGGGCGGCCCTGATGGAGGAATTGGCTGTCGACACCAAGCGCGGCTTCTTCGCCAACCACGACCTCGCCGGCTACGAGGTGCCGGTCCACGCCGACATCCCGCACCAGGAGGTGATCTTCCTCGACGAGGTCGACCCGATGTCCTCGCCCATGAAGGCCAAGGGCGTGGGCGAGCTCGGCATCTCGGGGGTCGGCGCCGCGGTCGCGAACGCGATCTACAACGCCACCGGCATCCGCGTGCGCGACTACCCGATCACCCTCGACAAGCTCCTCGACCGCATGCCGGACGCGGCCTGACCGGGGCGCGGAGACGTCCTGCCGGGCGTCCCCTACGGGTCCACGACGTGGAAGCTGGCCCGGGCCCGCATCACGAGGCGACCGTCCTCGTCGTAGGCGCGGGCGGTGAAGTCGTTCACCCCGGTCTCCTCGCCCTCGTCGTGCAGGAGCGCCGTCAGGGTCCGGCGCAGCAGGTCCCGCAGGGCGGCCCGGTCCGGGAGGACCGTGCCCTCGTCGTCCTGGACGGCGACGTGGTCGGCGGTGTCGATGAAGTAGCGCGGCATGGGTGTCTCCGGGATCGGGATGACCGGGACGGGAGCGCCCGCAAGCCTCGCCGACGGCCGATCAGGGATACAGATCGGATCGGCCGCCGCACTCATCTGGGTTTGAAAGACCGCGCTCATCGGCCGGGCGCGAAGACGCGATGCCTCAAACGGAAGAGGGGCCGCGGATCCCCCGGCCCCTCGCTCCGTCGTTCCGTCGTCCCCCCGGACGGGATCAGTACTTCCGGATGATCGGCTCCGGCGCCATCGGGACCGGATCCGCCCCGAACCGGTAGGTCAGGCCGGCGTAGATCGAGAGCGGCTGCGCCAGGGTCGTGGTCCGCGGGTCGTTGATCGACAGGTTGCCGGCGACCGCGCCCGTCTCCGCGAAGGTGCCGAACGTGGCGTAGCGGTTGTTGGTCAGGTTGGTGATCAGCCCAAAGATCTCCAGGTTCTTGCTGACCTGATACTTCGTCGTCAGGTTCATCACGTAGTAGGCCGGCAGCTTGCGGTTGAGGTTCGATTCGTCGCCCCGGTAGTAGGACGACGAGAAGGCCGAGACGTTGAGGCCGAAGCGCCAGTTCGGGGTGATGCTGTACTCGAAGCCCGCCTTGATCTGGTGATCGGGGATCAGCGGGATCTTGTCGCCCGGCCGGACGCGGATGCCGCCGTTCGGGATCACGTCGCCGCCCGCGGCGCCGCCGGCCGCGCCGGTGCTCGCCAGCGGGTTGTTGGGCGACGAGAGGGTCGCGTTGAACTGGAAGGTCGCGTCGACCAGGGCGTAGTTGGCGTAGACCAGCAGGTCGGGCGTGACCGCGTACTCGGCGCCGACCTCGATGCCCTGGCGCCGGGTCGCCGGGACGTTGATGTAGTAGGCGCGGGCGGCGTTGCCGGCGACGGCCACTTGGTAGAGGTCGTCGCTCAGGTCGGTGCGGTAGACGCCGGCCTTGTAGGTGAGGGCGCCGCCCGACAGGAAGGCCGGGATCACGCCGCGGAAACCGGCCTCGTAGGTCCGCCCGGTGACCTGCTTGAGCGGCGGATCGGCCACGAGCGAGTTCGGCAGCAGGCACGGCTGGGTCGGGCTGGAGCAGGACAGCTCCAGCGGGGTCGGGGCGCGGTTCGATTCCGAGTAGCCGCCGTAGAGGTTCAGCGCGGGGTCGAACTGGTAGGTCAGGCCCGCGAGCGGGTTGACCTTGGTGTACTCGTGAACGCCGGTGACGTCCGGCGAGAACCCGGTCTGGTCCCGGGTCTGGATGCGGGCGTAGTTGAGCCGGAAGCCGCCGGTCAGCGACAGCCGGTCGGTCACGTCCAGGGTGTCGGTGGCGTAGAGGCCGAGATACAGGGTCGAGCCGCTGACGTTGCCCGGCGCGAGGCCGATCGCCCCCAGCGTGCGGATGTCCGGCGTGCCGAGACCCGGGATCGTGCCGTAATACGGGTTGTTCGGGTCGACGGTGATCGACAGGTTCGGGTTGATCACGCCCAGCTGGCTCGCCGACTTGAACGAGAAATTCGAGGCGTCGACGCTGCCGCCGACCACGAAGGCGTTGTTCAGGCCGAAGATCCGGTCGCGGTTGGCGGCCTGGAGCGAGCCGCCGTAGGATTCGGCCTCCGTCCGGGTCGTGTCGATCGTGCCGTACGGGATGTTCCG
Organism: Methylobacterium sp. A52T; assembly: GCF_053346095.1. Taxonomy (NCBI): domain Bacteria; kingdom Pseudomonadati; phylum Pseudomonadota; class Alphaproteobacteria; order Hyphomicrobiales; family Methylobacteriaceae; genus Methylobacterium; species Methylobacterium sp. A52T. Next base: position 10,713 of record NZ_JBKFBI010000161.1, read on the forward strand.
GACGAACGGGATCGTCTGGTTGTTCAGGCCGAGGATCGCGAACTGGTTGGCGTAGGCCCGGCGGGCCGCCACCTGGCTGGTGGGCGGCGCGTTCACGTTGAACGCGTCGTCCTGGTAGCAGAGTGAGCCCCGGAAGCTGCTGCGGCTGCTGCAGTTCTCGAAGTTGCCCTGGTTGCCGTCGACGTAGAACTCGCTGAAGCGCCGGTAATAGGCGTTGCCGGCGAGGTCCCAGGTCGGCGAGAGGTCGACCCGGCCGGTCAGCTGGAGCGTGCCCACCTGCGTCGTCTGGGTCTGCGGGTAGGTGAAGATCGCCCGCGGGTCGAGATGGGTGAAGTCCACCGGCGTGGCGGCGGCGGCGCCGTAGAAGCTGCGGGCGGCGAGCCCGATCAGGTGGAACTCCGAATCCTGCGAGCGGTAGCCGAGATCCGCGTAGAGGCGGCCGATCGTGCTCGGGTTCTGGTAGCGCCAGCCGCGGTCGTTCAGGCCGTCGCCGGTGAAGTAGAAGCTCCAGGGACCGGAGATCTTGCCGTACTCGAGGTAGCCGGCGGTGCGCGCGTCCGAGCCGCCCCAGGCCGAGATCTCGGTGCCCTGCCAGGTGAAGCCGTTCTTCATCTGGATGTTGACCGCGCCGCCGATGGCGTTGAGGCCGAAGACCGGGTTGCCGGTGACCACGTCGATGCGCTGGATCGCCTGCGGCGGGATCAGGTCGAAATTGACGACGTCGCCGAAGGCCTCGTTGATGCGCACGCCGTTCTGGTAGACGGCGAGCCCCTGCGGCACGCCCTGCACCGACGAGGCCGTGAAGCCGCGGTAGCTGAGATCGACCCGGTTCGCGTTGCCCTGCGAATCGTTGAGGTTCACCCCGGGCGTGCGCCGCGCCAGCGTGGCGATCACGTTGTCGGAGCCCTGATCGACCTCGATCTGCCGCGCCGTGACGGTCTCGACGGTGCTGGGGATCTTGTTGAGCGGCTGCTCGGAGCCCCGCAGCCGCACCCCGCCGGCCGGGGCCGGCAAGGTCGGCGCGGCCTGGGCGAGCGTATCGAGATTCTGGGCGCCGCTGGAATTGCCGCCGCCCGCACCCACCGGCGACGTCGAGACGACGCTGATCTCGCCGAGGGTGACGGCTTGTTGAGCCTGCGCGACACCCGGCAACAGAGCCACGGACGCGATCAAGCTGCCTCGCAGGGCCCGCATATCTTCCCCCAACCTGGATTCGAAGGCACGCGCCGCTTCGCGTCGGCTGCGTGCGCCTCACTGATCTCGGGTCGGGTCGCGATCTCAATTCACATTCTGTTTAATCCCTGCCGGGGACGACTTGCGGGCTCGAATGATCGGGCCTGTGGCGCAAAGACAACAGAAGAGGAAGATCGCGGCAAGTCTTCGGGATTATTGTGAAGGACATCGCGGGATAATTGCGCAATCGGGCGGGTCCTCCGGGGCGGCGTCGAGGCCGCGCGCCCGGCCGTCGGGACCGGTCCCGGCTCTCACGGCGGCGGCAGGCGGACGGCGACCTCGTTCCGGCGCAGGAACGGGATCGCGAAGGGCGGGTCGTAGCCCATGACGAAGGGCGCGCCCGCCGGTGCGCGGCCGGCCGCCGCCAGGCCGGGGGCGGGGGGGCCCCCCCGCGCGGGGTCGGACTGGTAGGCCGGGCCGGGGGGCGGGTTGACCTTGGTGTCCTCGTGAACGCGGGTGACGCCCGGCGAGAACCCGGTCTGGTCCCGGGTCTGGATGCGGGCGTAGTTGAGCCGGAAGCCGCCGGTCAGCGACAGCCGGTCGGTCACGTCCAGGGTGTCGGTGGCGTAGAGGC
>NZ_JBKFBI010000162.1:0-12486 GCF_053346095.1 Methylobacterium sp. A52T
GGCACCCCCAAGCAGTACCGCCGCGTCGGCGGCCAGGCGGTCCTCACCCGCACCCTGGCGGCGCTCGCGGCGGACGACTCGATCGCGCGGATCCAGCCGGTGATCGCCGCCGACGCGGCGGAGTTCTTCCGCGACTGCCTGGAGGAACTCGCGCCCGCGATCCGCGCCAAGGTCGCGCCGCCGGTCGAGGGCGGCGCGACGCGCCAGCTCTCCGTGCGCGCCGGTCTCGAGGCCCTGGCCGCCGGCGACGCGCCCGAGATCGTGCTCGTCCACGATGCCGCCCGCCCCTACGTGGATTCCGCTTTGATCGCCCGGGCGATCGCGGCCGGCCGCGACCACGGGGCGGCCGTTCCCGGCGTGCCGGTCACCGACACGGTCAAGCGCGTCGTCGACATCGCGCCCGGCATCGGCCGGGTGCACGAGACCCCGCCGCGGGAGCACCTGCGCGCGGTCCAGACACCCCAGGCCTTCGTGTTCGGCCCGCTGCTCGGCGCCCACCGGGACGCCGCCGCGCAGGGCCTCGACGGTTTCACCGACGACGGCGCCCTCGCCGAATGGGCCGGCCTGCCGGTGGTCGTGTTCGCGGGCGACGTCGCCAACCGCAAGATCACCCAGCCCGCCGACCTGATCGAGGCGGACCGCGCCTTCGCGACCGAGACCACCGCATTGCCAGCGCCGGGAGCCCGCGCCATGACCACCTACGTGACCCGCCTCGGCACCGGTTTCGACGTGCACGCCTTCACCAGCGGCGACCATGTCTGGCTGGGCGGGGTGAAGATCCCGGCCGACCGCGGCGTGCTCGCTCATTCGGACGGCGACGTGGCGCTGCACGCCCTGACCGACGCCCTGCTCGGGGCCATCGCGGACGGCGATATCGGCACCCACTTCCCACCCTCCGACGAGCGCTGGCGCGGGGCTTCCTCGGACCAGTTCCTGGCCCATGCCTGCGACCTCGTCCGTGCCCGCGGCGGCCGCATCGACCACCTCGACATCACCGTGCTCGCCGAGGCTCCCCGCATCGGCAAGCACCGCGAGGAGATCCGCGCGCGCATCGCCGCCATCGCGGGCGTCCCGCTCTCGGCGGTCTCCATCAAGGCGACGACCACCGAGAAGCTCGGCTTCGTCGGCCGGGCGGAGGGGCTCGCCGCACAGGCTGCCGCGACGGTCCGTCTGCCCGAGGAGGACGGTCCCGCCCTCGACGCGCAGGCCGAGACCGCGATGCGGCAGGGCTGAGCGGTTTCGGGGCGAACGCGGTCGGAGCAGGGGCGACCGGCCCCACCGTCGCAGGCTCGCCGATCAGCGCGGTTTCGGGACCGGGCGCAGGTCCCCTCTCCCGTGCGGGAGAGGGACAGGGTGAGGGATCGGGTCTGTCCGGACGAGGCGCGACCTGTACGCGCGTCGACGGCGTGTTCAGTCCTGAGACGTCTCGTCCCTCACCCCAACCCGCTCCCGCACGGGAGAGGGCGCGCGTCGCGCGCCATCATCGCTGTCGGATCTCACCGGTGCCGTGCGAACTTCCGAGCCCGCGCAGGTGATCGGACCCGCGCTCCGCCTCAGGCCACCCGCACCAGCAGCGCGATCGCCGCGACGCCCAGGACCGCCATCGTCAGCAGGATGCCGCCGCCCCGACAGGCGAACTGGCGCGGCGAGTTCGGGGGCGCGAACATCCCGATCGGGTGCAGGATCCGGGCGACCAGCAGGGCGACCAGCAGCGCCCGGACGAGCCCGTGGCTGCCGCCGCTCGCCTCCAGCAGGCCGATGACGATCAGGGCCAGCGGCACGTATTCCGCGAAATTGGCGTGCGAGCGCACGCGCCTGAGGACCGTGTCGTCGCCGCCGTCGCCGAGCAGGACGTTCCCGGAGACGCGGGCCCCGATCACCCATCCCGTGAGGCCCAGATACACGAGGGCGAGCAGCCCGGCGAAGAAGGCCGTGGTCGCGGGGAAGATCATGGAAAGGTTGTCTCCGGTCGGCGGCCGCCGGTCCTTGAGCCGGGCTCGGCCATGGGTCACAACAGGAGATAGGGCGGCGCCGCCCGAGGGGAGCCCGTTCGCGATGGTCGACGACGCAGAGCTTCTCGCCCGGGCCGAGGCGCTGGTGACCGCCTACGCGGCGGACGGGCGCACCGTCGCCACCGCCGAATCCTGTACGGGCGGCCTGGTGGCCGGGCTGCTCACCGCGGTGCCGGGCTCGTCGGCCGTCCTGGAGCGCGGCTTCGTCACCTACTCGAACGACGCGAAGACCGAGGCGATCGGCGTGCCCATCGACCTGATCCGCCGGCACGGCGCGGTCAGCGAGCCCGTGGCGCGGGCGATGGCCGCCGGGGCGCTGGCCGCGTCGCGGGCCTCCGTCGCTGTGGCGATCACCGGCGTCGCCGGCCCGGGGGGCGGGAGCGCCGAGAAGCCGGTGGGGTTGGTGCATTTCGGCCTCAGTCGGCGAGATGGCGAGACGCGCCACCTGGAGCGGCGCTACGGCGATCTCGGGCGCGCGGGCATCCGCCGCGCCGCCGTGGCCGACGCGCTCGGTCTGTTGGAGGACGCCCTCGGCGACTGATCGCGGCACGGGAAGGACGGCCCACGGGTACGGTGACGACCCGCCTCTGCATCGTCGGCGAGGCTCCGCCGGGACGATGGCCGGCCTGCTCTTCGCCCGCGCGGGCCTCGACGTCACCGTTCTGGAGACGCACGCGGACTTCCGCGGCGACAACCCTCCACCCTCGACCTGATGGACGAGCCGGGCTTCACCGAGCGCTTCCGCGCCCTCCCCCATTCAGTCCCGCGTGATCGCCGTGTCGCTGGCGGCCGACGTGCCGTTCCGGGCGCCGCTCGCCCTGCGCCTCCTCGACGCCCTGCCGCGGCTCCGGGTCCTGCCGGCGCGGATGATCGGGACGGAGGTGCGGCCCGAGCACGTGCGCGTGTCGCTGCGGGCCGGACGCGGCCTCCGCGCCCCGTCTTTGCGAGCGCAGCGAAGCAATCCAGGGCAACGCCACATTCGGAGGCGTCCCATGTCCCCGGGTCGCTTCACTGCGCGCGCGAGAGGACGGCGGCTAAGCCCGCGCCCCGTACATCCTGTTCGCCCGGCCCTCGAAGGCGTCGGTGAACTTGCGGAAGGCGCGGTCGAACATCGTGCCCATGAGGAGCCCCAGGGTGCGGCTCTTGAACTCGTAGGTGATGAAGAAGTCGACGTTGCAGCCGCCGTCGGGGCCGTCCTTGAACAGCCAGCGGTTCTCCAGGTGCCGGAACGGGCCGTCGATGTACTCGGCGACGATCTTGAGGCTCGCAGGATCGAGGGTGACGCGGGTGGTGAACCGCTCGCGGATCGCCTTGTAGCCCACGCCCATCTCGGCGATCAGCACCTGCCCGCCCTCGGGCATGTCCTGCCGGCGGATCACCCGCAGGGATTCGCAGAGCGGCAGGAACTCGGGGTAGCGCTCCACGTCGGCGACGAGGTCGTACATCTGCTGCGGCGTGTGCTTCACCGCGCGGGTGACCCGGAAGGACGGCATAGTCTTCGGATATCCTCAGGCCGAGAGCGCGGGCGACAGTTTGGCCAGACGCGCCGCCTGCAAACGCGCGAAATCCTCGCCGGCATGGTGCGACGAGCGCGTGAGCGGCGTGGCCGAGACCAGCAGGAAACCCTTGGCGTAGGCGGTGGTCTCGTAGGCCTTGAACTCGTCGGGGGGGACGAAGCGCACGACCTCGTGGTGCTTCTTCGACGGCTGCAGGTACTGGCCGATGGTGAGGAAGTCGACGTCGGCCGAGCGCAGGTCGTCCATGAGCTGGAGCACCTCGTTCCGCTCCTCGCCGAGCCCGACCATGATGCCGGACTTGGTGAAGATCGTCGGGTCGAGCTCCTTCACCCGCTGCAGCAGGCGCACCGAGTGGAAGTAGCGGGCACCCGGCCGCACCGTGAGGTACTTGGCCGGCACCGTTTCCAGGTTGTGATTGAATACGTCGGGCTTGGCGGCGACCACGATCTCCAGGGCCCCGTCCTTCCGCAGGAAGTCGGGCGTCAGGATCTCGACGGTCGTGCCGGGGCTCGCGAGCCGGATGGCCGCGATGGTCCGGGCGAAGTGCTCGGCGCCGCCGTCCTTCAGGTCGTCCCGGTCCACCGAGGTGATGACCACGTGGTGCAGGCCGAGCTTGGCCACCGAATCGGCGATCTTGTCCGGCTCGCCCAGGTCGAGGGCGTCGGGCAGGCCGGTGCGGACGTTGCAGAAGGCGCAGGCCCGCGTGCAGGTGTCGCCCATGATCATGAAGGTGGCGTGCCGCTTCTCCCAGCACTCGCCGATATTCGGGCAGCCCGCCTCCTCGCAGACCGTGACCAGACCGTGCTCGCGCACGATCTTCTGCGTCTCGGACCAGGCCCTGGAGCCGGGCGCCTTCACGCGGATCCAGTCCGGCTTCTTGGCCTGGACGGGCTGGTCGGGCCGGTGCGCCTTCTCGGGGTGGCGCAGGCGGACCGGTCGCGGATCGTTCTTCAGGGTGTCGAGGACGACGGCCATGGGTCGGGGGCACACCGCGGGGAGGCGCCCCAGGGGCGCGGTCGGGATCGCCCTGACTTAAGGCCCAAGGCCGCGCGCCGCAAACCACCGCGACGCCGGGCCGCCCCGCGGTGGTTGAGGGTGCGGCCGTTCCGTCAGATCCCCAGCGCCCGGACGAACAGCCCGGCCAGCACCGCCCCGACCAGGGGCGCAGCGACCGGGATCAGCGCGTAACCCCAGTCGGAGCTGCCCTTGCCGGCGATCGGCAGCACCGCGTGGGCGACGCGCGGCCCGAGGTCGCGGGCCGGATTGATGGCGTAGCCGGTGGTGCCGCCGAGCGACAGGCCGATGCCCCAGACCAGCATGCCGACCATGTAGGGCGCGACGGCCCGCGGGATCGCGCCGGCCGAGCCCAGGGTGGTGGTCACGAGGGCGGAGATCGTCAGGATCAGGAAGAAGGTCGCGATGATCTCGGAGATCCAGTTGGCCTTCGCGTCGCGGATCGCCGGGCCGGTGCAGAAGCAGGCGAGCTTGAGGCCGGGATCCTGGGTCGCGCCCCAGTGCGGCAGGTAGTGGAGCCAGACGAGCACGGCGCCCACGAAGGCGCCGAGCATCTGGGCCGGGATGTAGACGGGGATCTTGCTGAAATCGCCGGAACTGACCGCGCCCGCCACGGTGACGGCCGGGTTGATGTGGGCGTCGGCGCTGCCGGTGGCGTTGGCCACGAAGACGCCCGCGAGGACCGCGAAGGCCCAGCCCGCCGTGATGGCGATCCAGCCGGCATTCTCGCCCTTGGAATGCTTGAGCAGGGCGCCGGCCACGACGCCGTCGCCGAGCACGATCAGGGTCATCGTGCCCAGGAATTCGCCCAGGAAGGGTGATGTCATCGTCTCGTCTCCCCCGTTCGCTGCTTTTTGTGAAAGTTCAAAGCTTTGGCGAGCGCGTGAACGCCGGTGGCGATCACCGATATTGGCGCAGGTCCCTTCCACTCCCCTCACCCTGAGGTGCCGAAGCGAGGCGGCTTCGCCGCACCTAGGATCAGGCCGCAGGTGCGATGGAGGTGGTCACGAGGCTGTCGGGCCCGCGGGCCGTCCTCAATCCTCGTCGGTCTTCCAGTCGAAGGAGCGCTGCACCGCCCGGCTCCAGGCGGCGGCAATCTTCTCGCGCTGGCCGGCATCCATCTTCGGCGTCCAGCGCTTGTCGACGCCCCAGTTGCGCTTGAGGTCGTCGAAGCCCTTCCAGTAGCCGACCGCGAGACCCGCCGCGTAGGCGGCGCCGAGCGCCGTGGTCTCGGCCACCTTCGGGCGCACCACCGGCACGTCGAGCAGGTCGGACTGGAACTGCATCAGGGTGTTGTTGGCGACCATGCCGCCGTCGGCCCGCAACTCCTTGACGGGGATGCCGGAATCCTTGGCCATGGCCTGCAGCACCTCGCGGGTCTGGAAGGCGGTCGCCTCCAGCACCGAGCGGGCGATGTGGCCGCGGTTGACGTAGCGGGTCAGGCCGATGATCAGGCCGCGGGCGCCCTCGTTCCAGTGCGGCGCGTAGAGGCCCGAGAAGGCCGGCACGAAGTAGACGCCGCCGTTGTCCTCGACCGTCGTGGCGAGCGTCTCGACCTCGGCGGAATCCTTGATCATGTGCAGGTTGTCGCGCAGCCACTGCACCAGGGCGCCCGTGATGGCGATCGAGCCCTCCAGCGCGTAGGCTGGCTTCTGGCCGTCGAGGCGGTAGGCCAGCGTGGTGACGAGGCCGGCCTTCGACGGGACCGGCTCCTCTCCGGTGTTCATCAGCGCGAAGCAGCCGGTGCCGTAGGTGTTCTTGGCCTCGCCCGGCGCGAAGCAGGTCTGGCCGAACAGGGCCGCCTGCTGGTCGCCCAGGATGCCGGCGATCGGCACGCCGGCGAACGGCGCCCTGGTCTCGCCGTAGACCTCGCTCGACGAGACGATCTTCGGCAGCATCGCCCGCGGGATGCCGAAGGTCGACAGCATGCCGTCGTCCCAGTCGAGGGTCTTCAGCGACATGAGCTGCGTGCGGCTGGCGTTGGTCACGTCGGTGACGTGGAGGCCGCCCTCGGTGCCGCCGGTCAGGTTCCAGACGAGCCACGTGTCGATGTTGCCGAACAGCACGTCCCCGGCCTCGGCCTTCTGCCGGGCGCCCTCGACATGGTCGAGCAGCCAGCGCAGCTTGAGGCCGGAGAAGTAGCTCGCCAGCGGCAGGCCGGTGAGGTCGCGGAACCGGTCGCGGCCGCCGTCGCGGGCGAACTCGCCCACCAGCCGGTCGTTGCGGGTGTCCTGCCAGACCAGGGCGTTGTGCAGAGGCTTGCCGGTCTTCCGGTCCCAGATCAGCGTGGTCTCGCGCTGGTTGGTGATGCCGACCGCCGCGAGGTCGGAGGGCTGGATCCCGCCCTTCTCCAGCGCCTCGCGCATCACGCTCTGGGTCTTCGTCCAGATCTCCGTGGCGTCGTGCTCGACGTGGCCGGGAGCCGGGTAGATCTGCGCGTGCTCGGCCTGGGCGAGCGCGATCACGCTGCCCTCCCGGTCGAACACGATGAAGCGGCTGCTGGTTGTGCCCTGGTCGATGGCCCCGACGTAACGGCTCATCGTTCCCTCCCCTAGATGGCCCGACCGGTCTGTCGCCGGATCGGGTTCGAAAGCGTCAGGCGGCCTCGGCCCTGCGGTCGAGGTAGGCGGCGAGGCGCGCGGCGCTCTCCGCGCCGGTGCGCAGGCCGAGCTTGGACCGCCGCCACAGGATGTCGTCGGCGGTGACCGCCCACTCCTCGGTGCGCAGGTAGTCGACCTCGGCCGCCGTGAGGCCGCCGTCGAAGGCCTCGCCGAGATCCGCCATGGACTGCGCGGTGCCGACGATGTCGCGCGCCCGCGTCCCGTAGGCGCGGGCGAGGCGGCGGGCGGTCTCCTCCGGCAGGAACGGCGTCTCGGCCCGCAGCTTGGCGAGGAACTGGTCGAAATCGGCGTCCTTCATGGCGCCGCCCGGCAGGACCGCGTCGCCGGTCCAGGATTTCTTGAGGTGCGGGAAGTAGGGCTTCAGCTTCTCGAGCGCGTGCTCGGCGAGCCGCCGGTAGGTCGTGATCTTGCCCCCGAAGACCGACAGCACCGCCGCCGCCCCGCCCTGGTCCTCCACGTCGAGGACGTAATCGCGGGTCACCGCCGAGGCGTTCTCGGCCGCGTCGTCGTAGAGCGGGCGCACGCCCGAGTAGCTCCAGACCACGTCGGCCGGGGTGATCGTCGTGTCGAAGGAGCGGTTGATGCAGCCGCAGAGGTAGTCGGTCTCGCTCTCGGAGATCGAGACCGGGCCGGGCTCGCCCTCGTAGGGGACGTCGGTGGTGCCGATCAGCGTGAAGTCGCGCTCGTAGGGGATCGCGAAGATGATGCGCTTGTCGGGCTGCTGCAGGATGTAGGCCTGATCGCCCGCGAACAGGCGCTTGACCACGATGTGGCTGCCCTTGATCAGCCGCACCGCCGCGCGGCTGTTGATGCCGAGCGTGCCGCCGAGCGTCTCGCTGACCCACGGGCCGGCAGCGTTGACGACGGCCTTCGCCTGGACCGTCCGCTCGGTGCCGCCGCGCTCGTCGCGCAGCGTCGCGACCCAGCCGTCACCCTCGCGCCGGGCCGAGACGACGCCGGTGCGCGTCATCACCGTGGCGCCGCGCTCGCGGGCGTCCATGGCGTTGAGCACCACGAGGCGGCTGTCCTCGACCCAGCAGTCGGAATAGACGAAGCCGCGCGTCAGGCGCCGCTGCAGCGGCGCCCCGTAGGCGGAGCTGCGCAGGTCGACCCCGTGCGAGCCCGGAAGCGTGCGCAGCCGCGCGAGGTGATCGTAGAGGAACAGGCCGAGCCGCAGCATCCAGGCCGGGCGCAGGCCCTCGTCGTGGGGCAGGACGAAGCGCAGGGGCCAGATCACGTGCGGGGCGAGCCGCAGCAGCCGCTCGCGCTCGGCGAGCGCCTCACGCACGAGGCGGAACTCATAGTATTCGAGGTAGCGAAGGCCGCCGTGGATCAGCTTCGTCGACGACGAGGAGGTGAATCCGGCCAGATCGCCGCGCTCGGCCAGCAGGACCGACAGACCCCGGCCGGCCGCGTCCCGGGCGATGCCCGTGCCGTTGATGCCGCCGCCGATGATCAGGAGATCGTAGGCGTCGGACGGCTCGCGCTGTCGCGGTGCAGCCGCCATGGTTCCTCCTGGGCCGCCTTGGTGGCGGTTCGGCACTATATTGACGCGGCCATCGCCTTTCGCAAGCGAAAAAGTCGATGTTCGTTACGGTTCGTCCGCGCTGTCGGCGACCGCCAGGGTGACGCCCAGGCGCTCGATGAGCGCGACGATCTCGGCCGGCGGCGCCCGGTCCGTGAAGAAGGTGTCGACCTGCTCCAGACGCCCGACCTGGACCATCGGGCGCCGCGTGAACTTGGTGTGGTCGGCGACCAGGAAGGTTTTCCGGGCATGGGCCAGGATGGTCTGGGTCGCCCGCACCTCCTCGTAATCGTAGTCGAGGAGCGCCCCGTCGCCGTCGATGCCGCTGATGCCGATCACCGCCACGTCGACCCGGAACTGGCTGAGCGTGTCGCAGGTGAGCTGACCCAGCACCGCGCCGTCGCGGTTCCTCACGGTCCCGCCCGCAACGACGATGCGGAACTCGGTCGTCTCGGCGAGCGAGATCGCCACGTTGAGGTTGTTGGTGATGATGCTGAGATCGTCGTGTCGGGTCAGCTCGCGGGCCACGGCCTCCGGCGTCGTGCCGATGTTGATGAAGACCGAGCAGTGCGACGGGATGCGGCTCGCCGCGAGGCGGCCGATCCGGCTCTTCTCCGGCAGCAGGGTCACCCGCCGGTCGGCGTAATCGATGTTCTCGACGCTGGAGGGCAGGCCGCCGCCGCCGCGGTAGCGCTCCAGCCGCCCCTCGGCGCTCAACTCGTTGAGGTCGCGCCGGATCGTCTGGACGGTGACGCCGAACTGCGCCGCCAGGGCCTCGATCGTCACGAAGCCGCGCTGGCGGACCGAGGCGACGATCGCGCTGCGCCGCCCCTCGACACCGGTCGCCTCGATCCTGTCGTCGGATCTCCGGTCGAGCGGTCGTGACATCGATACTCCCTCGCCTTCGTGAGGCCGTCGCACCGCTGTACTGGTCGCCGGGCGATGTTCGTTTGCGAACATGTCCGGGCGTCGCGGCTTTCGCGCAACTGTGGACCGCGCCGCGCCGGCCGGCAACCGTCGGACGGCGCGCGTCGTCCGGACGGCACTATGCTTCAGGCCCGCGCGACCGGCACTTTGCCTGCGACCGGGCATAAAAAAGGCCTGCCGCGGGTGCGACAGGCCGAGCCACCCGGACGACGCCTGCGGCGCGCCCCGGTGTTCGCCACTCACATGTGGTGGCGCATCCGGCGATGATGCTTCATCCGCTTGTGCTTCATGCGCTTGCGCATCGTCGGACGCGCGGCCGGAGCGGCTCCCTGCTCCATCGCGGCCGCCTCGCCGGCGCGCTCCAGGCCGCCGCGCGGGCCGCCGGCCTGCGCGCCCGAGGCGTTGTAGGGCGAGTTGCCCTGGGCGTAGGCGGAGCCCGCGAGGAGCGTCAGCGACGCGGCGGCCAACAGAAGTTTCCTCATCGTCAATCCCTGGCGTAGACCGGCGCAGGCAAAGCGCCGCGCCTCGTCAGGCGCGTTGCCGCTGCGTCGGAAAATAAGCGGCTCAGGCGAGACTTGGTTCCGCGTCATCGCGCCCACGCGGCGCACAATTGCCGGCAGCGTTAACTCGGCCTATGTCGCGACCCGTCCCGGCCCGGCCGCGACCGAGCAACAGGGGAGCGGGTGGCGGTGGCCAGCAGCGGTTCGGCCTATCTCCTGCTGGATGTCGCCGGCACGGCCTGCGCCCTGCCCCGCGGCGCGGTCGCCGAGATCCTGCCGCTGCCGGATCTGCACGCGCCGCCCGCGTCCGGCAGCTGGCTCACCGGATTCCTGAATCTCGGCGGTACGCCGATCCCGGTCGTCGACCTCGCGGCGCTGCTCGGCCTGCGCCCGGCCGGCGCGACGCCCGGTCTCTACGCCCATCTCGCGCTGATGCAGGGCGAGGCCGTCGCGTACCTCGTCGATCGCGTGGCGGACCTCGCGACCGTCCCGGATTCCGCGATCCGGCCGGCCGAGGCGGCCGACACGCTCAACGGCTGCGTCGCCGCCGAGCTCGTCCTCGGCGAGCGGCTCGTCCACGCTCTGGCGCCGGAGCGCCTCCTGACCGTGCAGGAGCGGGCCCGCGTCGACGCCCTGGCGCGGGCCGCCGCCGAACGTCTCGCCGCGCTGCCGCACGCCGTCTGACCGCGCGATGGCCCGTCCGGGGAATCCCCGTCCCGACCTCGCTGCCGATCCCGCCTACGCGCCGCTCAAGGCGCGGATCATCGCGCGCACCGGCCACCACTACTACACCGACAAGGACGAGCTGCTGATCGAGCGGCTGCACCGCCGGTTCCGCGCTGCCGCCGTGGCCGATTGCGCCGCCTACGCGGCCCTCCTGTCGAGCGGCGCGGAGGGCGAGGCGGAATGGGCCCGGCTGGAGGCCGAGATCACCGTCGGCGAGACGTTCTTCTTCCGCTACGCCGAGCAGTTCAGCGCGCTGCGCGCGACGATCCTGCCGGCGCTGATCGCGGCGCGGGCGTCCGAGCGCGTCCTCCGGATCTGGAGCGCGGGCTGCTCCACCGGGGCCGAGGCCTATTCCCTGGCGATCCTGGTGCACGAATTGCTCGGCGACGCCCTGCCCGACTGGCGGGTGGCGATCCTCGGCACCGACATCAGCGTCGAGGCGCTCTCCACGGCCCGCGCCGCCGAGTACGGCCGCTGGGCGCTCCGGACCATGCCGCCGGAGGACCGGCTCCGCTACTTCACCCGGCTGCCGGCCGCGCCGGGCATCCGGCGCGAGGGCGGCTACGCCCTCCGGCCCGAATACCGCGGTCCGGTCCGGTTCGAGCGCGGCAACCTGCTGAGCCTCGTCGAGCCGGGACCGCCGCAGGGCGAGCCCTTCGACCTGATCCTCTGCCGGAACGTGCTGATCTACTTCGATGCCCGGACGGTCGCCGCGGTGGTGCGCGGGCTGGGCCGCAGGCTGCGGCCGGAGGGCTGGCTGCTCCTCGGCCACGCCGAGCCGAGTCCCGCCTTCGCGAGCTTCCTCGACGCCGTCAGCCTGCCCGGAACCGTGGCCTACCGACCGCGCGCCGAGGCGCCGCCGGTGGCGCCGGCGGTCGACCTGTCCGGTGCGCCCGCGCCGGACCCCGTCCCTCTGGCGCGACAGGCGACGGAGCCGCCCCCGGCGGATCCTGGCCCGGACCCGTCCGGGGCCGGAGAGGCCGGAGAGGCCGGCGCTGCGGCCGTTCCCGCCTCAGACCCGGTCACCGCACCCGGCACCGGTCCGGTTCCCGCCGTGCCCGAGAGCCGGGAGGATCGGCCGGAAGAGGAGGACGCCGTCGACCTCGACCGGATCCGCGCGCTGGCCGATTCCGGCGAGACCGGAGCGGCCTGGCGGGCGCTGCGGGCCGCCCTCGACCGCGATCCGACCGACACCGCCCTGCGCTTCTACGAGGGCCTCCTGGCCCGCACCCTCGGACGCGACGCCGAGGCCGAGCGGGCGCTGCGGGCCGCGCTCTACCTCGACCGCGGTTTCGTGATGGCCCACTACCACCTCGGCCTGCTGCTGATCGCGCTGCGACGGCCGCACGAGGCGCTCCGCGCCCTCGACAACGCCGTCGCCTTGAGTCAAGCCCTCGGGCCGGACACGGCGCTGCCCGAGGGCGACGGCGCCTCCGCGGGCGAGATCGCGGCCAGCGCGGCCGCGGCCCGCGCCGCGCTCGTCGCGCAGCGTCGCGACCCAGCCGTCACCCTCGCGCCGGGCCGACACGACGCCGGTGCGCGTCATCACCGTGGCGCCGCGCTCGCGGGCGTCCATGGCGTTGAGCACCACGAGGCGGCTGTCCTCGACCCAGCAGTCGGAATAGACGAAGCCGCGCGTCAGGC
>NZ_JBKFBI010000163.1:0-11912 GCF_053346095.1 Methylobacterium sp. A52T
GGCTTCTGCGGAGGCAGCAGCGGGGCGATCTGCTCCCACTGCGCGTCAGTCAGTTCAAAGCGTCGCATCAAGCCCACATGGGCCTGACCTCCCAGCCTGTGAACCCCTTTGCAGAGACGCCCTAGGCCCCCGCCTTCGCGAGCACGGGCTGCGCCTCGCCCACACCGCGCCCGATCGCGCCGCCCGTGAGCTTGCGCTCCGCGCTCGGCGGGCGCCCGAAATGGTCGACATAGGCCTTCGAGAAGTGCGACGCCGAGGCGAAGCCGCACTCGATGGCGATGCTGAGCAGCGGCATCGCCGTCTGGCGGATCAGGTGCCGGGCGTGCTCCAGGCGGATGCGCAGGTAGTGCTTCGCCGGCGAGCGGCCGAGATACTTCAGGAACAGCCGCTCCAGCTGGCGCTTCGACAGGCGCACGGAATCCGCGAGGTCCTGGCTGCCGAGGGGCTCGGCGAAGGTCTCCTCCATCAGCCCGACCACGTGCAGGAGCTTGGGATGCGCCACGCCGAGGCGCATCCGCAGGTCCATCCGCTGGCGCTCGCCGGCCTCGCGGATGCGGTGGTGGATGAGCTGCTCGGCGACGTTCGAGGCCAAGTCCGGCCCGTGCTCGCGCACGATGAGCGAGAGCATCATGTCGGCCGCCGCCGTGCCGCCCGCGCAGGTGAAGCGGTTGCGGTCGATCTCGAACAGGTCCGAGCCGATCTCCAGGGCGTCGTGCTCGGAGGCGAGGCTCGCGAGATTCTCCCAGTGGATCGTCGCGCGGTACCCGTCGAGGAGACCGGCCTTCGCCAGCACGTAGGTCCCGGTGCAGACGGCACCGATCGCCGCGCCGCGGGTGCTGCTGCGGCGCAGGCTCGCGTTCAGCGCCCGGTGGTCGTGCCGGTGGATGTCGATGCCGCCGCAGACGATGAGCATGTCGAGGCTCTGGGCCTCACCGAACGCGCCGGACACCTTGACCTCGACGCCGTTCGAGGCCGTGCAGCCGTCCCCGCGTTCCGACCAGAGCGAGTAGCGGTAGAGTTCCCGGCCCGCGGCCCGGTTGGCGAGGCGCAGGGGCTCGATCGCCGACGAGAAGGCGATCATCGAGAACTGGGCGACGAGCATGAAGCCGACCGATGTCGTCTCCGACGCCCGACACGCGGTGCTGATCTGGTCCATCGACGTCCCCCGGGGACAGATTAGCCGAGAACCATTCAAAGGTAAGTCCGCGCCGATCACAACCGGCTGTGGCGTGAAACACCCGCGGAATCCGGCTCTCGCAGAGCGGCGGGACCGGGCGTCGCAAATCTCAAACTCGCGGTCGCCGTCGAGAAAGCCGGTGCCGGTCGGCGCGCCGATGATCGATCATCCAAGGGGGCCCACCGATGCGCCGCTTCTCCCTCACATCGCTGCTCTCGGAATCGCTCCGGGGCCATCAGGGCTGGGGCCGTCAGTGGCGCGATCCGCAGCCGAAGGCGGCCTACGACGTCGTCATCGTCGGCGGCGGTGGCCACGGCCTGGCGACGGCCTACTATCTCGCGACCGTTCACGGCATCACCAACGTGGCCGTGCTGGAGAAAGGCTGGATCGGCGGCGGCAACACGGGCCGCAACACCACGATCATCCGCTCCAACTACCTCTACGACGAGAGCGCGGCCCTCTACGAGCACGCCCTCAAGCTCTGGGAGGGCCTAGCGCAGGAACTGAACTACAACGTGATGTTCTCCCAGCGCGGCGTGCTGATGCTCGCGCACAACATCCACGACGTTCAGAGCTTCAAGCGGCACGTCTACGCCAACCGCCTCAACGGCATCGACAACGAGTGGCTGTCGAAGGAGGCGTGCAAGGATTTCTGCCCGCCCCTCGAGATCGGCGGGCACCTCCGCTACCCCGTGCTCGGCGGCGCCCTGCAGCGCCGGGCCGGCACGGCCCGGCATGACGCGGTCGCCTGGGGCTACGCCCGCGGCGCCGACGCCCGCGGCGTCGACATCATCCAAAACTGCGAGGTGAAGGGCATCCGCCGGGACGCCTCGGGGGCGGCGATCGGGGTCGAGACGACCCGCGGCTTCATCGGCGCCGGCCGGGTCGGCGTCGTCGCGGCCGGCCACACCTCGACCGTCATGGCGATGGCCGACGTGCGGATGCCCCTGGAGAGCTACCCGCTCCAGGCCCTGGTCTCGGAGCCGGTCAAGCCGGTCTTCCCCTGCGTGGTGATGTCGAACGCGGTCCACGCGTACATCTCGCAGTCGGACAAGGGCGAGCTCGTCATTGGGGCCGGGACGGACCAGTACACGTCCTACAGCCAGCAGGGCGGGCTCCACATCACCACCCACACCCTCGACGCGATCTGCGAACTCTTCCCGCAATTCACCCGGATGCGGATGCTGCGCTCCTGGGGCGGCATCGTCGACGTCACGCCCGACCGCTCGCCGATCATCGGCAAGACCCCGGTGCGGAACCTGTTCGTCAATTGCGGGTGGGGGACCGGCGGCTTCAAGGCGACGCCGGGCTCGGGCCACGTCTTCGCCCACACCCTGGCGACCGGCGCGCCCCACGCGATCAACGCGCCCTTCACCCTCGACCGCTTCCGCTCCGGGCGGCTCATCGACGAGGCCGCCGCCGCGGCCGTCGCGCACTGACCGGCGACCACCCGTCCCAGCGAGGAGACGCCCGATGCTGCTGATCGCCTGTCCGTATTGCGGGAACCGACCCGAGACCGAGTTCCGCTGCGGCGGCCAGGCGCACGTCGCCCGGCCGGCCGACCCCGCCGCCCTCGACGACGCGGCCTGGGCCGAGCACCTGTTCGTGCGGGCGAATCCGCGGGGCGTCCACGCCGAGCGCTGGAACCACGCCCACGGCTGCGGGCGCTGGTTCAACGCCCTGCGCGACACCGTCAGCGACCGCTTCCTCGAGACCTATCCCGCGGGCGCCGCGCCCTCCCTTTCCACCGAGACCGAGGCGAGGGCGTGATGGCACAGCCGTTCAGACTGGCCCGGGGCGGCCGCATCGACCGCGCCCGCCCGATCCGCTTCAGCTTCAACGGACGCACGGTCAAGGGCTATCAGGGCGACACCGTCGCCTCGGCCCTGCTCGCCGGCGGCATCCACCTCGTCGGGCGCTCGTTCAAGTACCACCGGCCCCGCGGCATCCTGAGCCACGGCCCCGACGAGCCGAGCGCCCTGCTGTCGGTGGATCGCGGCCCCGGCCGGGTCGACCCGAACAACCGCGCCTCGGTGGTGGAGCTGCGGGAGGGCCTCAGGACCCACTCGCAGAACCACTGGCCGTCCCTGCGCTACGATGTCGGTGCGGTGAACGACCTGCTCTCGCCGGTCTTCGTCGCGGGGTTCTACTACAAGACCTTCATGTGGCCCCGGAAATTCTGGGACCGGGTCTACGAGCCGTTCATCCGCGCCGCGGCCGGTCTCGGCAAGGCGCCGACCGAGGCCGACCCAGACCGCTACGCCAACCGCCACGCCCACTGCGACGTCCTGATCGTCGGCGCCGGACCGGCCGGCCTCGCAGCGGCGCTGGCGGCGGCGAGGACCGGCAAGCGGGTCATCCTCGCCGACGAGGGCGCGGAGCCCGGCGGCAGCCTCCTGCACGACGTGACCTCCGAGATCGACGGCCGCCCGGCCGCGGAGTGGCTGAAGGCCGCCCTCGCCGACCTCGACGGGCGGGAGAACGTCGTCCTGCTGCCGCGCACGACGGCCTTCGGCTACTACAACCACAACCATGTCGCGCTGGCCGAGCGGGTCACCGACCACCTGCCCGCCGGGTCCGCGAAGGCGCCGCGCGAGCGGCTCTGGCAGGTGCGCGCCGGCGAGGTCGTGCTCGCCGGCGGGTCGCACGAGCGGCCGCTGGTCTTCGCCGACAACGACCGTCCGGGCATCCTGCTCGCCGAGAGCGTGCGGGTCTTCATCAACCGCTACGGCGTCCTGCCGGGACGGCGCGTCGTCTTCGCGACCGCCGGCGCCTCGGCCTACGTGGCGGCCCTCGACGCCAAGCGGGCCGGGGCCGACGTGACCGTGGTCGACCTGCGTCTCGAGGTCGATTGCGGGACCGAGCCGGCGCGCCTGCGGGCGGCCGGGATCACCGTGCTGACCGGCCACACGGTGGTCGGGTCCAAGGGACGCTCGCGCGTCACGGGTCTCCTCGTGGCGCCGATCGGGAGCGACGGGCGGGTCGGCGCCCGTCGCCTTCTCGCCTGCGATTGCGTGGGCATGTCGGGCGGCTGGACGCCGGCGGTCCACCTGTTCTCGCAGTCCCGCGGCAAGCTCGCCTACGATTCCGGCCGCGACGCCTTCCTGCCAGCGACCTCGGCCCAGGCCGAGCGCTCGGCCGGGGCGGCCAGGGGCACCTACGACCTCGCGGCCTGCCTGACGGAGGGCAGCGCGGCGGGCGCGGCGGCGGCCGGCAGCGCGGAGGCGGTCTCCTACACGGCGACGCCGACGCCGACAGGGTTCCAGCAGGTGCGGATCATGCCGACCGACGCGAACCCCACGAAGGTCCGCGCCTTCGTCGACTTCCAGAACGACGTCACCGCGAAGGACATCACGCTCGCGGTGCGCGAAGGCTTCCACGCGATCGAGCACGTCAAGCGGTACACCACGACCGGCATGGCGACCGACCAGGGCAAGACCTCCAATATGAACGCCCTCGGCATCGTCGCCGGGCAGCTCGACAAGGCGCTGCCCGGCGTCGGGACCACGACCTTCCGGCCGCCCTACACCCCGGTCACCTTCGGAACCCTCGTCGGCCCGGCGCGCCACGCCCTGTTCGACCCGATCCGCACCACGCCGATCCACGGCTGGGCGGAGGTTCACGGCGCCCTGTTCGAGAACGTCGCCCTGTGGCGGCGCGCCTGGTACTTCCCGCGACCGGGCGAGGACCTGCACGCGGCCGTCGCCCGCGAGTGCAAGGCCGTTCGCGAGGGTGTCGGAATCTTCGACGCCTCGACCCTCGGCAAGATCGAGATCGTCGGCCCGGATGCGGCCGAGTTCATGAACCGCCTCTACATCAACCCCTGGGCGAAGCTCGAGCCGGGCCGATGCCGCTACGGCCTGATGCTCAAGGAGGACGGCTACATCCTCGACGACGGCGTCGTGGCGCGCGTGTCGCCGGAGTGCTTCCACGTCACGACCACCACGGGCGGGGCCGCCCGGGTGCTGGCCCACATGGAAGATTACCTCCAGACCGAGTGGCCGGACCTCCAGGTGTTCCTGACCTCGACCACGGAGCAGTGGGCGGTGATCGCCCTCCAGGGCCCGAAGGCGCGGGCGGTGATCGCGCCGCTGGTCGAGGGCATCGACCTGTCGCCGCAGGCCTTCCCGCACATGGCCATGCGCTCCGGCACGATCTGCGGCGTGCCGACCCGCCTGTTCCGGGTCTCGTTCACCGGCGAGCTCGGCTTCGAGATCAACGTCCCGTCCGACCACGCGTTGGCGGTCTGGGAAGCGCTGATGGAGGCGGGGCGGCTCCACGGGATCACCCCCTACGGGACCGAGACGATGCACGTGCTCCGGGCCGAGAAGGGCTACATCATCGTCGGCCAGGAGACGGACGGGACGGTCACCCCGGACGATGTCGGGCTGGCCGGCATGATCGCCAAGGCGAAGACGGACTTCGTCGGCAAGCGCTCGCTCGCCCGGCCCGACGTGGTCGCCTCCGGCCGCAAGCAGCTGATCGGGCTCGTCACCGACGACCCGCGATGCGTCCTCGACGAGGGCGCCCAGGTCGTCGCCGACCCGAACCAGCCGATCCCGATGCGGATGCTCGGCCACGTGACGTCGAGCTACTGGAGCGCGAATTGCGACCGCTCCATCGCGCTGGCCCTCGTGGCGGGTGGGCGCGACCTGCTCGGCCGGACCCTCCACGTCACGACCGCGGACGGCTTCACCACCGCGACCGTGGCCGAGCCGGTGTTCTTCGATCCCAAGGGGGAGCGCATCCATGCTTGAGGCCCGCTACCGCACCGCCCGGGCGCTCCCGCTCGGCCGCACCGAGGCGCCGGCCGGCAGCGGCCTCCTGATCCGGCCGGCCGAAGCCGAGGCGCGCTTCTCCCTGCGCCTGCGCGGTCCCCGCACGTCGGCGGCCGGTCTCCCACTCGACCGCCCGATCAACACCCTGTCGGGCGACGAGACCCGGTGGATCGCCCGCCTCGGCCCCGACGAGTGGCTGATCGGCGCGCCCGAGACTGATGCCGACGTCCTTGCCGCCGCCGCGACCGCCGACCTCGCCGGCCGGGCGCACGCCCTCGTGGACGTGTCGCACCGCAACGTCGGGCTCGACGTCCGCGGGGACGCGGCCGCGATCGCCCTCAACGCCGGCTGCCCCCTCGACCTCGGCGACGCCGCCTTCCCGGCGGGCAGCGCCACCCGCACGCTCCTCGGCAAGGCCGAGATCGTGCTGATCCGTCGCCCCGGCCCGGTGCCGACATACCGGGTTGAGTGCTGGCGGTCCTTCGCGACCTACGTGTATGGCTTGCTGCAGGAAGCCGCCTTCGGGGCCGGCCCGCTGGAGAGAGCCGCCGCGCGATGATCAGCGCCTTCGATCTGTTCAAGATCGGGATCGGCCCGTCGAGTTCCCACACGATCGGGCCCATGGTGGCCGCGCGCCGCTTCCGCGACCGCGTCGCCGGCCGGGCCGACGTCGCGCGGGTGTCCGCGGAGATCTTCGGCTCCCTCGCCTGGACCGGGCGCGGCCACGGCACCGACGTGGCGATCTTTCTCGGCCTGCTCGGCCACGAGCCCGCGACCGTCGATCCGGACGCCGTGACGGGCTATACGCGGGACCTGGCCGACACAGGCGCCATCGGCCTGCCGGGCGTCGCCTTCGACACGACGAAGGACCTGATCTTCAACTTCACCGAGGTTCTGCCCCGCCACACCAACGGCATGCGCTTCCGCGCCCTCGATGCCGGCGGCGCGGTGCTGGACGAGGTGGTCTGCTACTCGGTCGGCGGCGGCTTCGTCGAGGAGGAGGGGGCGGGGGAGACCGGCGGCCTCGCCGCCGTCGCGGTGCCCCACCCGTTCGAGAGCGGTGCCGACCTGCTGCGGATCTGCGCCGAGACCGGCCTCACCATCCCGCAGGTCCAGATGGCCAACGAGCGCGCCCTGCGCGGCGAGGCGGCGATCGAGGCCGGGCTCGACGCCGTCCGCGACGCCATGCTGGCCTGCATCAGTCGCGGCCTGCGCATGGACGGCGAGTTGCCCGGCGGCCTCAGGGTCCGGCGGCGCGCGAAGCGCCTGCACGAGACCCTCGAGGCGAACCGCCTCACGAACAGCCGGCCGGCCCACGAGATCATGGACTGGATCAGCCTGTTCGCCCTGGCGGTGAACGAGGAGAACGCGTCCGGCGGCCGGATCGTCACGGCGCCGACCAACGGCGCGGCCGGGATCGTGCCGGCGGTGCTGCGCTACATCGTCGACTTCTACCCCGGCTGGAGCGAGGCGCGCGGCCGCGACTACCTCCTCGCCGCCGCGGCGATCGGCGGCCTGATCAAGCGCCGGGCCTCGATCTCGGGCGCCGAGGTCGGCTGCCAGGGCGAGGTCGGCTCCGCGGCCGCGATGGCGGCGGCCGGGCTCGCCTCCGTCCTCGGGGGCGACGCGCGGCAGGTCGCCAACGCCGCCGAGATCGCCATGGAGCACCATCTGGGCATGACCTGCGACCCGATCGGCGGGCTCGTCCAGATCCCCTGCATCGAGCGCAACGCCTTCGGCGCCAACAAGGCGGTGGCGGCCGCTTCCCTCGCCCTCCACGGCGACGGGGTGCATTTCGTGAGCCTCGATCAGGTCATCGAGACGATGCGCCAGACCGGCCACGACATGCAGGCCAAGTACAAGGAAACCTCCCTCGGCGGCCTCGCGGTCAACGTCGCCGCCTGCTGAGCCCGACGTCCCGCGCGGCCTCGCAGGGGACCGTGTCAGGCCGCCTGTGCCGCCCCCGGCAGCGCGAACGGCTCCGGCGCGTGACCTTCCGCGCGGAGCGCGGCCAGCAGGTCGTCCGGCGCGAGGTTGAGGGTGCGGGTGCTCACCAGGGGATGGACGTTGATCCGCGCCTCCGTGAGCAGGCTGTCCTGGACGAAGATCCGCACGCTGCCCGGCGCGGCGTTGAGGGCGGCGAGCGGCGAGACCGCGCCGCTCGCGACACCGAGCTGCTCGCCGAGCGCCTCGGCACTGGCGAAGGACAGGCCGCCCCGCGCGCCGAGGACGGCCCGGAACGCCTTCAGATCCACCTGGGCGTCGTGACGGAGCGTGACCAGGAAGTACGTCTTCTTGCCGTCGCGGAGGAACAGGTTCTTGGTGTGCGCGCCGACGATGTCGCCGCAGGCCGCCATCATCGCCTCGACGGTCAGGACCGGCGCGTGCTCGTAGAGCTTGTAGGCGACCCCGAGCGCGCGCAGCCGGGCCAGCAGATCGTCGGAGGTCATAGGCATCGGGTTCCTCATCGGGGTTCGCGGGCCGGCGGCGCGAGGACGCCGATCCGGCGCAGGTGAGCCAGAATCTCCCGGGCCGCCGCGTCGGGCTCGGGACGGACGAGGAGGCGCCCGCCGCCGGACGCGGCCTCGCCGGTCGCCGCCCTCAGCCGCTCCGCCGCCGAGCCGCCGGACGGCGCACCTTTCACGACTTTCGGCCGGCGGCGATAGGGGCGCTCCTCGAAGACCGGGACGGGGGCGGCCGCCGCGGCCGGGGCGCCCGCGACGGTCTCGATCACGCCGCGCCGCGCCTGCCCGTAGGCGAAGGGGAGCGGCGCGGGCGCGTCGGGATGGATCGTGGCCAGGACCGGCCCACGGAGGCCCACGCGGCGGCGGGCACCGCGGCCGAGGGTCTGGTCGAGGGACCATGCGCCCGCGTCGCCGGCCGCGAGGGCGACGATGTCGGGGATCAGGAGGCAGTCGAGGTTCTCCGCGACCGCGTAGGGGAGCATCCCGGTCTCGTCGCCCCCCTGGCCGCGACGGCCGGCGAGGATCAGCCCGGGCGCCATCGCCGCGAGGCGCGCCGAGAGGGCCGGCACAGGATCCGCCCCCGTCGGCACGGGGACGTGCACGATCCGGGACAGACCGTGGCCCAGGGCGTCCGCGACGGCGGCCGCGTCCGGCCCGGCGTGGAGGCCGACGGCCTCGCCGAAGCCCGCCGCGAGGCGGATCGCCTGGGCCTCCAGCCGCGGCAGGGCCGTCGCGCCCGAGACCGGATGCCGTCCCGCGGAGAGAAGCACGACGCTGGTCACGGGCTGCCCTCCGGGCGCGCGGCTTCCTCGGCCAGGAGCCGCAGCAGGGCGGGCATGACCGCCTGCGCGTCCTGCACGATGGCGAGGCCCGCCCGCTCGATCATCGCCGCGTGCAGGTCGGTGTTGACCGCCACGACGTGCTCACAGCCCGCGACACCCTGCAGGTGCTGGGGCGCGCCCGAGATGCCGAGGGCGAGGTAGCAGGTCGCCGCCAGGACGGTGCCGGAGGCGCCGACCTGGGTCCGGCGCGGCATCTGCCCGGAATCGCACAGGACCCGGCTCGCGCCCGGGGTCGCGCGGAGCGCCGCGACGAGCTGTCGGAACGTGTCGAGGTCGGTCACCCCGTTGCCCGCGGCGGTGACGAACGCGGCGAGCGCGAGCGGCACCGTGGCTGGGTTGGCCGGGACGTGCCGCACCGAGAGGATCGCCGTCCCGGCGGGCGCGGGCACCGCCGTCGCGACCGCCAGCGGCCGCGCCTCCCGGGGCGCCCCGGCATACTCGGCCACCGCGTCGGGGGCGACGGTGGCGAGCAGCCCCGGCGCGGCCCGCTGCTCGACGCTGCGGCCCCGCGCCGGGCGGACCAACCCGGAGGCGGAGACGCCCTCGGCCTGGGTAAACAGCGGCGCGCCGAGCCGGACCGCGACCCGGCGGGCGACGTCGCCGCCGTCGAGGGATTCGGGGAACAGGACGTGCCGCGGATCGAGCGCCGTCAGGGCCGCGGCGATCCGGGCGGCCCGGCCGGCGGGATCGTAGACGCTATCACCGGCGTCGAGCGCGACGAGACGGTCCGCGCCCGCGGCGCCGCATCCGGCGCAGTCGCCATCGGCGAGCAGCACGACCGCGCCGTCGCGGCCCGCGAGAACCCGCGCGGCGCCGAGGAGCTGCCGGTCGTGGGTCGAGAGCCGGCCGCCGGCACAGTCGGGCACCGCGACCACGAGGAAGGCGGGATTCGCCACCGTCACGACGGTGGGCGCTGCATGGGCCGGGCGGGCCGCCTGGACCGCCACCGGCACCGCGGAGCGGTCCTGCTGGGTCACGTCGAAGCGCGGGTGGGCGAAACTGGCGACGCGCCGGCCCTCGCGCTCGGCGCGCGGGTCGCGGCGCGGGCGGGCGTTTGCCCGGCGCACGGTCCGGTCGAAACGCGGCCGGTCTCCGGCGTCGCGGGGCGCGACGCGCTGGGCGGCCCGGTCGGCGCGCGGGTTGTGTCGGGGGCGGCTCATCGCCCCGCCTCGACAGCCTCGAGGAGCAGTTCCGCGACGTCGCGGATCTCGGCCCTGCGGTCGGTCACGCCCTCCAGCATCGCCGTGCAGGACGGGCAGGCGACCGCGACAGTGTCGGCGCCGGTCTCGGCCGCCTGGGCCATCCGCAGGTCGGGGATGCGCCGCTCGCCGGGAATGTCGCTCACCGGGGCGCCGCCACCGCCGCCGCAGCACATGGCGCGGCGCCCGGAGCGGGCCATCTCGATCCGGGTCAGCCCGATCGCGTCGAGCAGGGCGCGGGGCGCCTCCGTCTCCCCGTTATAGCGGGCGAGGTAGCAGGGGTCGTGATAGGTCACGGCCCGGTCCGGCAGGCGCCCAGGGTTCAGGCGTCCGTCCCGGACCAGTTCCAGGAGCAACGCGGTGTGGTGCACCACCGGGTAGCGGGCGCCGAAGGCCTGGTACTCGTTGCGCAGGGCATGCAGGGCGTGCGGATCCGCGGTGACGATGCGCCGGAAGCGGTGGTGGGCCAGCGTCGCGGCGTTCGTGCGGGCGAGATCCTGGAAGGTCGCTTCGTCCCCGAGCCGCCGGGCGAGGTCGCCGGTGTCGCGCTCCTCCGGGCCGAGGACGGCGAAGTCCACGCCCGCCTCCCGCAGGAGCCGCACGAGGGCCCGGAGCGTGCGGCCGTAGCGGAGATCGTAGGCGCCCTCGCCGAGCCAGAGCAGCACGTCGGTGCTCTCCCGGTCGGCGATCTGCGGCAGGTCGAGGCCGGCGGCGAAGTCGGTGCGGGCCCGGAGCGGCCGGCCGCCGGGATCTCCGGCCTGGCGCAGCTCCGTCACCGGGGCGACCGCCTTCTCGGGGAGGGCGCCGCGCTCCAGGGTCTCGTGGCGGCGGAGCGCCACCACCGCGTCGACGTGCTCGATCATCATCGGGCATTCCTCGACGCAGGCGCGGCAGGTCGTGCAGGACCAGAGCGTGTCGGGATGAATCCGGGCATCCGGCCCGATCAGCCGGGCGAGGGGACCGCGCGCGCCCGTGGCCTCGCGGCCGCCCGGGTAGGGCGCGCCGGCGTAGGCGGGCTCCGCCGCCGACAGGCCCGCGACGAGATCCTGGATGAGCCGCTTCGGGTTGAGCGGCTGGCCGGCCGCGAAGGCCGGGCAGGCGGTCTCGCAGCGCCCGCAGCTGACGCAGGCGTCGTAGGAGAGGAGCCTGTTCCAGGTGAAGTCGGCCGGCATCGCGGCGCCGAGGCGCGGGGCTTCGAGGTCGAGGGGCTGGAGCGCGGTGTCCGGCCGCCCCGCGAAGCGGCCGGGCCGCGGATGGGCGACGAGGTGGAGGGCGCCCGCCGCCGTGCCGCCCGCGCAGGTGAAGCGGTTGCGGTCGATCTCGAACAGGTCCGAGCCGATCTCCAGGGCGTCGTGCTCGGAGGCGAGGCCCGCGAGATTCTCCCAGTGGATCGTCGCGCGGTACCCGTCGAGGAGACCGGCCTTCGCCAGCACGTAGGTCCCGGTGCAGAC
>NZ_JBKFBI010000164.1:0-11909 GCF_053346095.1 Methylobacterium sp. A52T
CGGGGCGGCGACGGGCTCGGCCGCGGTGGCGCGCGCCGCGCGGTCCGGGGCCGGCGGGTAGCCGCCGACACGGCGCAGCGCGTCCTCGTAGGCGGCCAGCACGGCGTCCCAGCGGAACTGCTCGGCGCGCACCCGCGCCGCCGCGCGGGCCGCCGCGACCGCGGCCCCGTCGGAGAGCACGCGCTCGATCGCCGCCGCGCAGCTGTCCGGATCCGAGAAATAGAACTGCGCGTCCCCGGCCGTGCCCCGGTTGAACGGATTGTCGTGGGCGACCACGGCGTTGCCCGCCCAGAGTGCCTCGACCAGCGACGGGTTGGTGCCGCCCACCGTGTGGCCGTGGAGATAGGCCCGCGCGTGGACCCGCAGGGCCTGGACCTGCTCGGGCTCGTAGATGGCGCCGGGGAACAGCACCTCCGGCGAGGCGGCCGCCTCCACGGCGCGATGGTACGGGTTGCCGACCCTCAGCGTGCCGAGCACCACCAGCCGCATGCCGCGGGCACGGCGCGAGAAGGCCTCGACGAGCGTCAGGATGTTGTTGTCCGGCTCGATGCGGGCGATCGAGACGAGGTAGCGGTCCGGCGCGAGGCCGAGGGGCGGCGGCCCGACATCGGCCGCCGGGGGATCGCCGCCGTACGGGATGGTCGCGATGGCGCCGCGCGGCCTGCGACGGGCGAGGTGGTCGGCGATCACGGGATGGTCTGCCACCAGCCGCTGCGAGGACCACGCGGCGATCCACTCGCTGACGTAGAAGAAGGCGCGCACGGGCAGCGACCATTTCGGACGGCGCCACTCGATCCCGTCCATGTTGGTCAGGATACGCCCGCCCCGCGCCCGCAGGTAGGGCAGGAACGCGGCGCCGTTGTAGCCGAGCACGAGGCAGACGCCGCCGCGGGTCGCGGCGTCGTGGGCGCAGATGGCGTCGAAGGCGAGCGTCGCGACGGGACCGCGCAGGCCGATCTCCACGGCGATCAGTTCGACGCCGTTCCAAGTGCTCCGCACGATGCGGTCCCGCACTGTCTCGACATCCCGCTGGCAGTACACGCCGACCTGCCAGCCGCGTTCGACCAAGTAGAGCGCGAGACGTTCCGCGAAAGTCTCGAAACCACCGTGGGCGGCCGGGATACCGCGCGTGCCGAGAATAAGTAGTTTCGGTGCGCGGTCAGGCATGAAACTTCCTTTCCAATGTGTCGGCCCTATTGTAGATCCGGAGGATACAATCCCGGCGGACGGCTTCTACAACTGCTAGTTGTTTATTCAATACAGAAATCATCTTATGGTAGATAATTTCGGACTGAGAGCGGCGCGCGACAGCGATCGTGCTGCCGCCCCCGCGCTGCGGGCCATCGGCAACGCCGCGGCGGAGCTTCGGATCACGTGCGTCCACCAGGGATTCGAGCTGTACGGCTCGGATCGCTGCTTCATCGAGACCGTCCGCACGATCCGGGCCGCCCATCCGGGTGCGCGGATCGACGTCGTGCTGCCGCGACGCGGGCCGATCGTGGCCGCGCTGGAGCCCTTCGCCAGCGAGATCGTGATCGCCCCGCTCTGGATCCTGCGGCGCAAGAACCTGGCGCGCCTCGTAACCCTGGGTCTGATGGCTCTGCCCATCGCGATGATCCGTGCGTGGCGCCGCATCCGCGCGAGCGACCTCGTCTACATCAACACCACCGTGGTGGCCGACTACCTGCTGGCGGCCCGGCTGGTCCCCGGCCGGAGCATCGTCCACGTCCACGAGATCCCCGAAGGCACCGTGCTGAATGTCCTGCGCGGGCTGATCCGCTGGAGCGGCGCCAACGTGGTGTTCAACTCGCGCGCCACCGAGCGGGCCTACGCCCTGCCCCGCGGGGCGACCGCCCGGGTCGTCTACAACGGGATCGCGGGTCCCGCCGAGCCGAATCGCAGCGCCTACGACGGCTCCCGCCCCCTCCGGGTGCTGATGCTCGGGCGGATCAGCCGGATCAAGGGCCAGGACGTCCTCGTGGAGGCGCTGGCCTCCCTGCCCGAGCCCGTGCGCCGGCGGATCGAGCTGCGCATCGTCGGCAGCGCCTTCGAGGACGAGGCCCGGGAGCGGGCCCTGGTCGGGCGGATCGCCGAGGCGGGGCTCGCCGGGCAGGTCACGCTCGAGCCGTTCGTGGCCGATCCCGCGGCCCTCTACCGCTGGGCCGACGTGGTCACGATGCCGTCGCAGCGGCCCGAATCCCTCGGCCGCGTGGCGATCGAGGCGATGTCCTACGGCGTGCCGCCGCTCGTGACGGCGATCGGCGGCCTGCCCGAGGTGGTGGAGGCCGGGAAGACCGGCTGGATCGTCCCTCCGGGCGGCCCGGAGCCGATCGCCGCCGTGCTGGCGGATCTGGTCGCCGACCCGGCGCGCTGGCGCGACTTCGGCCGGGCGGCCCGGGCGCGCTACCTGAGCCTGTTCTCGGAGGCCTCGGCGGCGGAGGGCATCGAGGCCATGGTCCGGACGACGCTGCGCCGCCCGACGGCGACGGACCCGTCCCGCGCCGCGGACGCGCCGGCCCGACCGGCCGCCTAGGATCCCCGCGCGTCCCCGCCGGACCGGCGTCGGTCCGGAACGGGCGTCCGCCCTGAACGCGGGCGCCCTCGGCGTTACCGGGACGACCTCCTGAACGCTCGCGGTCCGTGGCCAAGCGCCGCGGCCGGGCCTGCTGCCGGCGCCGCGCAACGACCGGCCCGGGCGCGTCCCCTCACCGGCCCCGGCCGCAGGGGCACCGGAGCCCCGCTCGCGACGCGGCGGAAACCGACCCGCTCGGCCGCCGTCACCCTGTGGACGATCGGCCGCGCGAGGATGCAATGCGGTGGCGCCTGACCGATGAGGCGTGCGGCGCGGGAAACTCTGCCCGGCCGGGACGGGGAGCGAGGACGAGGAGCGACATGGCGGCCAAGCTCGCGGTTCAGGAGACCGCGGATGCCCAGGACTGGGACCGGCGGGTCTGGGCCTGCCCGGGCGCCAACATCTATTGCGGCAGCCCCTGGGGCACCTACAAGGCGCGGCGCGGCCTGGAGGTGCGGCGGGCGGTCGTGTCCGGCGACGGCGCGGACCTCGCCTTCGTCCAGTGGCAGACGCGCCGCAGGGGGCCGGCGCGGTTCATCCACGTCCAGGGCGGCCCGCTGCTGACCGCGGCGGGCGCGCACCGGGCGGAGGCGGTGTTCGCCGCGTTCATCGACCATCTCGCGCTCGGCCGGCTCGACGTTCTCGCCGTCGACTACGAGCAGTTCGAGACCCGCGACGCGACGCTGGCGCTGCTGATGCACGGCTTCGCCCCGGTGGTCGGCGCGCCCGACCACACCCTCGAGCTCGACCTGACCCAGGACCTCGACGCCATCCAGGCCGGCATGGAGCCGCGCTGGCGCAAGGCCCTGCGCAAGGCCGAGCGCAACGCCGAGGTGACGACGCACTTCCTCGAGGACAGGGCCGAGCGCCTCGAAGCCTTCGACGATTTCACCGCGATGTTCGCGGCCCTGCGCGAGCGCAAGGGCTTCGCCACGACGCTGCAGCCGCAGGCCTACCGCGACATCGCGGCCGGGGACGAGCGCCTGCTGTTCCTCGACGTCCGCGAGAACGGTCGGCGGGTCCTCGTGCGGATCGCGCACCTGTCGGACAGCCGCTGCACCGATTTCTACACGGCCTCGAACGAGCGGGCCCGCGCGACGGGCGCCGCGACCCTCGCGGTCTGGCGCTTCGTGGAGCGGGCGAAGGAAGAGGGCTGCCGGGTCTTCGATTTCGGCGGCATCGATCCGGCGGCGAACCGGCCCGTCTTCGAGTTCAAGCGCGGCCTGTGCACCGACGTGGTCCAGCACAACCCGCTCTGGGTCTACAGCCGGACGCCGGCGCTGCGGAGACTGGCGCCGGCCCTGCTCGCGCTGCGCTGAGCGGCGGGCCGGTCACGGGGCGCCGAGGGGCCGCGCCGGTCCCGGGCGCCGCGCCAGGGTCCGGAAGGCCGAGACCGACCAGACCAGCGTCGCCACCTCGGAGGCCAGCAGGCCGGCGAGCGCGGTGGCGGGCGGCAGCAGCAGCAGCGCCGGCACCATCACGGCCATCCCGAGGGCGGCGCTCGCCACCGCCCCCGCCGTGATGGTCCGGAACGCCGCCGAGGCCTCGAGGTAGGCCCGCGGGATCGCGTAGAGCAGCGACACGGTCACCACCGCCCAGACACCGAGCCCGATCCAGCCCATCGGCTGCTCGGCGAACCGGCCCTTGAACAGGATGTCCTCGACCAGCGGCAGGGCGGCCGCCATCACCGCCCCGTAGGCGAGGCAGGCGCTGCCGAGCAGGATTCCGTTGCGGATGACGAGCCGGCGGGCGGCGTCCACCTGCCCGGCCGCGAGCAGCCGGCTGATCTCCGGCAGGATCATGTTCAGCAGCGCGCTCGCGGGGATGCGCAGCGGCGCGTAGAGCACGATCGTGGCGGCGATCGGCGCGTAGGCGGCGGGTCCGGCCAGGAGCGCCAGCAGAAGGGTCAGGCCCTGACCCTGGACCGTCAGGCTGGTGACGCCGGCGAGCGACCACGCCAGGGTCCGCCAGATCGCCCGGTAGCGGGCGCGCGCCCGCGCGTGCAGCGAGAAGCGGATCCGCTCGCACAGCGCCGCGTAGGCCACCGCGATCGCGACCGCGTGCGCGAGCGCGATCGCCGCGAAGGCCCGATCGAGAAGGGCCGTGCCCTCACCGTTCAGCCAGCGCGCGACGAGGAGACCGCCGCAGACCGCGTAGACCAGGTCGCTCAGGCCGGCGATCCGGGGCCTTCCGCGGGCGAGGAGCACGATCCGCAGGTAGCTGCGGAAGGCGTAGAGGCCCACGAAGGCCCCGGCCGCGAGGGCGCCGAGGCCGATCACCGGGATCAGGACGACGCCAACGGCGGTCGCCATGAGTCCGGAGACCAGCACCGCGCCCGAGCCGAACATCACGTCGTAGCCGAGCGCCGCCGGACGCCCGAGGCTCCGGGCGACGTGGATCGTCGCCGGGACCGCCACCAGGGCCCGGATGTAGGTGATGCCGACCGCCCCGACCGCGAAGACGATGGCGAACAGGCCATAATCGTGCGCGCCGAGCTCGCGCACCAGCAGGATGTTGAGGAGGAAGTGGAACAGGCTCTGGGTCAGCTCGCCCGACAGGATCACGGCGAACCGCCCCGAGAGGACGGCACGCATCGGTCCGGGCAGGCGGAGGCGGCCGGCGCCCGGGAGCCGGAGCCGATCACCGGGACGCGGCATCGAATCGGTCATGTGGGGGTGGACGGTCTCCGTGTGGGCGCGCGGGCCGGGCACCGGCGCCGGGAAGCGGTCGGCGGCGCGGCCTCGTCTCGCGACTCTCTCCCGGTCCGGCGCTCATGCCGGAGCGTCCGTTTCCGGATCGTCTCAGGTGATCCCCGGGAAGGCCCCGGACAGTGCGGCAAGGCAGCGCGCGAGGTCGTCCTCGTCCGCCCAGACGTGCGGGCTGATGCGCAGCGCGCCGGAGCGCTCGCTCACGTAGACCCGGTCCCGCTGCAGGCCATCGACGAGGCCCGTCGGCAGGCCCGCGGGCGGCCGCAGACCGAGGATGTGCGGCGCCCGCAGGGAAGCCGGCAACGGCGCCAGGCCCAGGCCGGCGGCCCCGTCCGCCAAGCGGTCCGTCAGCCCGCGCAGCCGGGCGGCGACGGCCGGCACGCCCCATTCGGCGATCTGCTCCAGCCCGGTCACGGCCATGAACAGCGCGACCGGATCGTTGAGCTCGCCCCGGTCGTAGCGGCGGGCACCGGCGGCCGGCGGGCGGTTCCCGATATTCTCCTCGATGGCCGCCCCGTCCTGTCGGTGCGGCGCGGCGTAGAGGAAGGCGAGACCGTACGGTCCGAGAGCCCACTTGTAGGTCGGGAAGGCCAGGAAGTCCGGGCGCCACCGGGCGACGTCGACCGGCACGGCCCCCACGGCCTGCGTGGCGTCGATCACCAGGGCCGCGCCGGCGGCGTGGACCGCGGGAGCCAGCCGGTCGAGGTCGATCAGGCTGCCGTCGGTCCAGTGCAGCGGGGTCAGGGTGGCGAGGGCGAGCGGCGGGGCGCCCGGCCGGTCGATCGCGGCCGCGACCGCCGCGGTCCAGTCGCCGTCCGGGGGGCGCGGCACCTCCTCCACCACCAGACCCTGCCGGTCGGCCAGCCGGTCGAAGGCGAAGCGCAGGGACGGGAACTCGTCGGCCACGCGGAGCAGGCGCCCGCCCGGCCTCAGGGTCAGGTTGCGGGCGGCCACCGCCATGGCGTGGCTGACCGCCCCGACGATCGCGATCTCGTCCGCGCCGGCGCCGATCAGCCGGGCGGCCGCAGCGCGCGCCCGCTCGGCCCAGGGCGGGACCGCCGTGCGGGGATGGTCCCAGGGACGGCTCTTGAACAGGATCCCCGCCTCGCCCGCCGCGCGCACGGCCCGCGGTAGCGGCGACCAGGCGGCGGCGTCGAGGTAGCTGACGTCGGCGGGCATCTCGAAGAGATGGCGCTGGCACGGGAGCGCCGCGGCGACGGATTCGGTGAACGCCATGATGCGCGACAGCCTAGAGGATCGGGTCCGCCGGCACCACGGCACGAATTCCATTGCGCGGCGCCCAGGCCGCGGGCCGGCGCGTCCCGGTCCGCGCGGATCGGCGGCGGCGTGCCCCCTGGCGGACCACCGCACCCGGGTGCTCCGGCGCCCTGTCGAGCCTCGCGGGACGCGACGGGCTGGTGGAACTCGCCGAGGATCTGACCACGATCCGCCCGAACGACGCCCGGCCCGACCGGCCGCGCGGGGTGCTCGGCGGGGGCGGCAGCTGAGCTGTTGTTCCGGGCCGCGAGCCTGTAGAGCCTCGGGACACATCGCCACGACCCGACCGAGACCCCGTGACCCTGCTCGCCGATCGCGCCCCCGCCAAGGTCAACCTGACGCTCCACGTCCTCGGCCGCCGCGTCGGTGACGGCTACCACGTGCTCGAGAGCCTCGTCGCCTTCGCGGGCACGGCCGACCGCCTGACGCTGGATCCCGCGGCACCGCTCAGCCTGACCGTCAGCGGCCCCACCGCCGGCCCCGCCGGCCCGACGGACGACAACCTCGTCCTCCGGGCCGCCCGGGGGCTGGCCGCGCGGGTGCCGAGCCTGCGCGTGGGCGCCTTCCACTTGGTGAAGCGCCTGCCGGTGGCGGCGGGGATCGGCGGCGGCTCCTCCGACGCCGCCGCGGCCCTGCGCCTGCTGGCGCGCCTCAACGGGCTGCCCCTCGACCACGAGGCCGTCGGCGCGGTGGCGCGGGAGACCGGGGCCGACGTGCCGGTCTGCCTCGACCCGCGGGCCCGGATGATGCGCGGCGCGGGCGAGGCGATCGGGCCGGCCCTCGACCTCGCACCGCTGCCCGCGGTGCTGATCAATCCCGGCGTTCCGGTGCCCACCGCTCCGGTCTTCAGGGCGCTGGGCCTGAGCGTCGGCCAGGATCTCGCGGGCGCGCCGCACCCGACGATCCCGCGGGCCATGGCGAGCGACCCGCTGCTCCAGGTCCTGGCCGGGGCCCGCAACGATCTGGAGTCGCCGGCCCTGACCGTGGCGCCGGTGATCGGCGACGCGCTGGCGGCCCTCCGCGCCCAGGGCTGCCGCCTCGCGCGGATGTCGGGCTCCGGCGCGACCGTGTTCGCGCTGTTCGCCGACCGGCGCGCGGCCGTCCGGGCCGCCGCTTCCCTGCGCGCCGCCCATCCGGGATGGTGGGTGGCGCCGACCTTCCTGCGCTGACCCGTTCCGCGGGCGGCGTTCAGCCGGGCTCCGCCTCGCAGACCGTCACGACGATGCCGCCCTCGGGCACCATCACGCGTCCGCCCGCGCGCGCCGCTCACCCCGCGCCGTCCGGTAGAACGCGCGGCGCTCGGCTTCGGCCCGCACCACGGTGGCGCGCACCTGGAGCAGGTCCTTGCGGGTCAGCAGCCCGACGAGTCCGCCGGTGCGCGGATCGGTGACCGGCAGGCGCCCCTGCCCGGCTGACAGCATCACGTCGAGGGCGTGCGAGACCACGTCGCCCGGATGGACGACGGCGAGATCGGCGTCCGAGACGCGCTCGCCGAGGGTGCCCGCCTCGGCCTCGCCGTCGCGCTCATCAAGGGTCCAGCGCAGGGCGTCGCTGCGCGAGACGAGGCCCACGGGCCGGCCCGCGCCGTCGACCACCGGGTAGGCGTGGTGGGCACCGGTCTCGATCGCCGCGAGGGCGTCGGCCAGGGGCAGGTCGGCGTCGAGGGTTTCGACCGTGCGGGTCATCACCGCCTCGACCCGGGCGAGTTCGTAGGGATCGATCCCGTATTCCCGGGTCACGTGCTGCCCGCGCCGGGCGATCTTCTCGGTCAGGATCGAGCGCTTGAGGAGGAGCACGGTCACCGCGTAGGCCGCCATGGTGGCGGCGAGCAGCGGCGCCAGGGCGGCGACGTCGCCGGTCACCTCGACGGCGAAGACGACGCCGGTCAGCGGCGCCGGCAGGGTGCCGCCGAGCATCGCCGCCATGCCGATGAGCGCCCAGAAGCCGTGGGCGCCGGGCAGGAGGAGGCCGATCAGCCAGCCGACGGCGCCGCCGAGGATCAGCAGCGGCGCGAGCACGCCTCCGGACGTGCCCGACGACAGGGCGGCGAGCCAGATCACCGCCTTCACCACGAGGATCAGCACGACGGCGCTCGCCAGCATGTGGCCGGAGAGAAGGTCGTGGATGACGTCGTAGCCGACGCCGAGCGCCCGGGGCTCCACGAGGCCGCCCAGCCCGACCACGACGGCGCCGAGAGCGGGCCACCACATCCAGTGCAGGGGAAGCCGCCCGAAACCGTCCTCCAGCGCGTAGAGCGCCCGGGTCAGCGCCCCCGAGATCAGGCCGCAGGCGACCCCGAGCAGCGCGCAGGCGGGCAGCCCCCACCAGGGCAGGGCCGGATTGTCGGCGAAGGGGAAGAGCGGGCCGGCGCCGAACAGGGCCGGCCGCCAGCACGCCGCGGTGACCGCGCCGACGGTGACCGGAACGAGGCTGCGCGGCCGCCACTCGAACAGCAGGACCTCCACGGCGAGCAGCACGGCCGCCGCGGGCGTCCCGAAGATGGCGGTCATGCCAGCCGCCGCGCCCGCCACCAGCAGGGTCTTCCGCTCGGCGGCGCTGAGATGGAAGAACTGGGCGAAGAGCGAGCCGACCGCGCCGCCCGTCACGATGATCGGCCCCTCGGCGCCGAACGGGCCGCCGGTGCCGATCGCCACCGCCGAGGAGAGCGGCTTGAGCACGGCGACCTTGGGAGACATCCGGCTGCCGCCGATCAGGATCGCCTCCATCGCCTCCGGGATCCCGTGGCCGCGGATCTTCTCCGAGCCGTAGCGCGCCATGGCGCCGACGATCAGCGCCCCGATCACCGGGATCGCCACCATCCAGGGCCCCGGCGCCGCGCCGGCCAGGGAGGTCAGGTCGGTGTCGAGCCGGCCGCACCACGCGAGGTTGGTCACGAGGCCGATCAGCGTGAGCAGGATCCAGGCGGTGCCGCTCGCGGCGGTCCCGGTGACGACCGCCATGCCGGCCAGCGTCAGGACCCGCCGGTCCGCACTGAAATCCCCCAGCGCCCGCCGCGACGGCCCGCCGTCCCCGCTCCCGCTCCCAGTCCCGCCGATCATCAGGGCCTCCTTTCCTCGCGGCGCCATTTATGTCGTGATCCGATATATTCGACAATGGCTCGACCGTTGCAGCCGGGACAGGACTGCCGATACGACGCAGCATCGGCGGCTCGAACGATTCACCACGGAGGCGATCATGGAGGCCGATGCCCCCGGAACGGCGGCGCTGTCGCGGGAGCAGTACGCGGCGCTGGCGGATTTCCGATTCCGTCTCCGCCGCTTCCTGGCGTTCAGCGAGGCCGCGGCGGCCCGGGAGGGGCTGCCGCCGCAGCAGCATCAGGCGCTGCTGACGCTCGCGGGCCACGTCGGGCGCGCGCCCGCCACGGTCGGCCTGCTGGCCGAGCAGCTGCTCATCGCCCCCCACAGCGCGGCCGAGCTGGTTTCCCGCATGGTCGAGGCCGGCCTGCTGACCAAGACCCGCGCCGTCGAGGACAGGCGGCGGAGCGAGCTGTCGCTCACGCCGCGCGCCGAGGCCCTACTGCGGACCCTGACGGACGCGCATCTCGCGGAGCTGCGCGACCTCGCCCCCGCCCTCACCGAGGCCCTCGGGCCCGTGACGCGTTGAGGAAGACGCGCGCCGTCAAGCTGGCGAAGGTCGGTGGCCGTCGACGCGGGAGCCGAGCGCGCTCGCCCTCAGCGCGCCCGCGCCACGCAGAACTCGACGGCCCCGAGGAGCGCCGCCTTGACGGGGCCGTCCGGGAAGATGTCGAGGGCGGCCCGGGCCTCGGCGCCGTAATGGTGGGCGCGGGCCACGGTCTCCCCCAGGGCGCCGTGGCGCTGCAGGAGGTCGAGGGCGGTCTCCAGGTCGGTCTCGCCGATCTCGCCCTGCTGCAGGGTGCGCCGCCAGAAGCCGCGCTCGCCCTCGCTGGCCCGGCGATAGGCCAGCACGATCGGCAGGGTGATCTTGCCCTCGCGGAAATCGTCGCCGACGTTCTTGCCGAGCTCGGCCGAGGTGCCGCCGTAATCGAGCACGTCGTCGATCAGCTGGAAGGCGATGCCGAGATTCATCCCGTAGGACCGGGCGGCCGCCTGCTCGGCCTCGGGCCGGCCGGCGAGCACCGGCCCGACCTCGCAGGCGGCGGCGAACAGCTCGGCGGTCTTGCCGCGGATCACCGCGAGGTAGGCGGCCTCGTCGGTCTCCAGGTTCTTGGCGTTGGTGAGCTGCATCACCTCGCCCTCGGCGATCACCGTGGCGGCGGCCGAGAGGATGTCGAGCGCCTTGAGCGAGCCGACCTCGACCATCATCCGGAAGGCCTGGCCGAGCAGGAAGTCGCCCACCAGCACGGAGGCCTCGTTGCCCCACTTGATCCGGGCGGCGACGCGGCCGCGCCGCATGTCGCTCTCGTCGACCACGTCGTCGTGGAGGAGCGTCGCGGTGTGCATGAACTCGACGCTGGCGGCGAGCTTCACGTCGCCGTCGGTGGCGCCGGCGTAGCCGCAGAGCCGGGCGCAGGCCAGCGTCAGGATCGGGCGCAGGCGCTTGCCGCCGGAGGCGATCAGGTGGTTGGCGACCTCGGGGATCATCGCCACGTCCGATCCCGTCCGCGACAGGATCGTGGTGTTGACCCGCGCCATGCCGTCGGCCACCAGCGCGACGAGGTCGTTGAGCCCCGCCTCCGCCTCGGGCTTCGGATTCTCGATGGAGAGGGCCATACCCAAGATCCGTGACCTCCAGACCGGTCGCCCCGCAGGGGGCGGGCGATCCCTTCGCACGCGCCCCGCGGCGCCGCAACATCGTCGCCGGCCGGATATGGGGTGTCGCCGGCGCGGATCTCACGCGACGAAACCGCCGATCCCCGCCCGTTCCGGAGCCGCGCCGCGATGATCGAGCTGATCCGGGCCAACGACGTCGTGCTGATCGGGTTCGCCCGCTCGGTCCTCGAGGCGGCCGAGATCCCGGTCCTCGTGGCCGACAGTCACATGAGCCTGATGGAGGGGTCGATCGGCGTCTTCGGCCAGCGCCTCCTCGTGCCGCGCGACCTCGAGGCCCAGGCGCGCCGCCTGCTGACCGATGCCGGCATCGCCCACGAGCTGCGCCAGCCGTGACCGCCGTGACCGCCGAGGCCGGCAGCGGCGCCGATCCCTTCCTCGGCGGCCGCCTGCGCCTGCACCAGCCGCCGCGGGGCGCGCACCGGGCGGAGGCGGTGTTCGCCGCGTTCATCGACCATCTCGCGCTCGGCCGGCTCGACGTCCTCGCCGTCGACTACGAGCAGTTCGAGACCCGCGACGCGACGCTGGCGCTGCTGATGCACGGCTTCGCCCCGGTGGTCGGCGCGCCCGACCACACCCTCG
>NZ_JBKFBI010000165.1:0-11819 GCF_053346095.1 Methylobacterium sp. A52T
GGATCAGGACTGAACAGGCCGCCGATGCGCGTACAGGCCGCGACTCTTCCGGACTGTTCTCATCCCTCACCCTGTCCCTCTCCCGCACGGGAGAGGGGACCCGCGCCTCGTTCGGCACGGGCTCGCCCATCGCCCCCGCCCCAACCCGATCGGGAACGGCTCTAGCGCGCGGCCCCGAGCGCCCCGACGGCGGGGCTCTCCGGACCCTCGTCGGCGATGGGATCCTGGATCAGCGTCCAGTAGCCCAGGGCCGCCACCAGGGCGATCACGGCGCCGGTGATGAAGGCCATGGAGAAATGGCCCGTGCCGCCGACGATGAAGCCCGTCACGGTCGGCGCCAGGGCGCCGCCGATGTAGCCGCCGAAATTCTGCATGGCGCCGAGCGACGCCGTGCAGCTGGCCGGCGCCGCCACGGAGGCCATCGCCCAGGCCGACGACGAGCTCATGTAGACCAGGAACAGCGAGGCCGAGATGCAGGCGATCGCGAGGGTGTCGCTCGGCGTCAGCGCCGCCACCACCGTGAAGGCGGCGGTCGCCACCAGGGAGCCGACCATCGGGATCTTGCGGCTGCGGATCGGGTCGACGCCGCGGCGGACGAGGACATCGACGACGCGACCGCCCAGGATCCCGCCCAGCACGCCGAAGGCGAAGGGGATCGAGCCGACGAGGCCGGTCTTCTGCAGGGTGAAGTGCCGCTCGATCTCGAGGTAGCTCGGCAGCCACGCGGTGTAGAGCCACGTCATGTAGATGCAGCCGAAATAGCCGACGATCATCCCCCAGCTGGTGCGGAACCCGAAGAGCCGCCGCCACGCGCTCCAGGTGACCGCGCGGCTGGCGTTCGGGGCATCGCCCTCCTCCAGGAAGGCCCGCTCCCCCGGCGTCAGGTCGGTCTCGCGCGGGTTGCGGAATACGAGGTAGACGATCGCGGCGAGCACGAGGCCGGCCGCGCCCATGATGACGAACATCGCCCGCCAGCCGAAGCTCACCATCAGGAAGGTCAGCAGCGGCAGGGCCAGGAAGGTCCCGAGCGAGGACGCGCAGTTCCAGATCCCCGTGGCGGTGCCGCGCTGGCGGATGTTGAACCAGTCGCGGGAGACGCGGGCGCAGGTCGGGAAATGCGGCGCCTCGCCGACCCCGAGGACGATCCGCGCGCTCACGAACTGCCAGAACGACGTCACCGCGCCGCCGAGCATCTGGCCGAAGGACCAGCAGGTCAGGCCGAGCGTCAGGGTCAGGCGCGGGCCGAGCCGGTCGGCGAGCGCCCCGGCCGGCAGCTGCGCGAAGGCGTAGGCCCAGAGGAAGGCCGAGAGCAGCAGGCCCATGTCGGGGATCGAGAGGCCGAGATCCTCGCGGATCAGCGGGTTGGCCACCGCCAGGGTGGCCCGGTCGACGTAGTTGACGACGCCCGCCGTCACGAGCAGGGCGAGCGAGATCGTCTGGATGCGGCGCACGCGCGGCGTTGCGGCCAGGGCCATCGTGTCCTCCCCGAATGACGGGCCCCTTGGGGGTCTCCGCGGCCGGCCGGTCCTTCGCGACTCGTGGCGGCCGCGGAGCATTCTGCACCGAACGCCGCCGGACGGAAGGGCCGCCGCCCCTCGCCTCGCGGCGCCGGGCGTCGTAGACGGGCCGCTCCGTCACCCTCCGAGTCCGCCCGTTGCGCCTGATCCAGATCACACACCACGACCTCGACGGCTACGGCGCCTCGACGGTCGCCGCCGCCTGCGCCCCGGTGGAGCGCGTCGTCCACGTGCCCCGCTACAGCGATGTCGGCCCGGTCTTCGAGGACGAGATCAGGCGCCTCGGCCGCGCGGCGGAGCGCGAGATCCTGCTGATGACCGACCTCGGCCTCGAGGAGCAGACCATCGCGGGTCTGAAGAAGTTCGCCGCGATGAACCGGCGTCGCGAGGACGGGCAGAAGCACCGCCTCGTGGTCCTCGACCACCACGCCTCCTCCCTCGACCAGATGCGGCGCCTGGGCCTGGACGCGGCGCCCGACGCCGAGCGGCCGGCGCTCCACCGGATCGACCTGGGCGACCCCGAGATCGCCGTGCTGATCGAGGACGACATCTGCGCCACGCGGATGACCTTCGAGCACAGGGCCCT
This sequence comes from Methylobacterium sp. A52T, assembly GCF_053346095.1. Lineage (NCBI taxonomy): Bacteria > Pseudomonadati > Pseudomonadota > Alphaproteobacteria > Hyphomicrobiales > Methylobacteriaceae > Methylobacterium > Methylobacterium sp. A52T. The sequence continues at coordinate 2,104 of NZ_JBKFBI010000165.1, forward strand.
GTTCGCCGCGCACGAGCCCGCGACCGACCTGTCGAGCCTGCTCACCGCGGTCGATGCCCTCGACCTGTGGCGCAAGGAGAGCCCCGCCTTCCGGGGCGGCCTCGCCCTGGACGAGCTGTTCTGGGAGGTCGTGTCGAGCTACGTGCCGGTCGGGCATCCCTGGCACGACCGGTTCGTGTCCGAGATCCTGCTCGCGGCCGCAGCCGCCCTTCGGGACGGGGCGAGCCCGGCCGAGCTGGAGCGCCGCGCCTCGGCGATCCGCGCCCGCGCGGTCGACGCCCTGCTGCGCGACGCGCCGGACGACGATCCGGCGCTCACGACGCGCATGCGGCTCGCCCGGGCGCTCGCCCGCTCGGATTCCCTGTTCCGCCCGCTGAAGGACGGCACGCTCCTGTCCTTCGCCCTCGATTCGGGCACCTTCCAGCGGGTCTCCGACCTCATCATGGACGCGGGCCGGGCCAAGCGGGTGGTCAACGTCCAGCGGATGGGCACGCTGTCGTTCCGGTCCAACGACGGCACGGCCCTCGACGGCGCCCGCCTGTTCCGCGGCGGCGGCCACCGCGACGCGGCGGGCGGCCGGCTCCAGAGCGGCTCGGCCTTCTCGATGGCGGACGCGATCGCCCAGGTGGAGCCGGTGCTGAACCCGGAGAAGCCCGCGGGTTCGGACAGCCCCTTCGCGGCGCTGAAGAACTGGAAGGGCTGAGCGGCCGGCCTAGAGCCGGAAATCCTCGCCGAGATACAGCCGGCGCGCGTCCGGGTTCGCCACGATCTCCTCGGGCGTGCCCTCGGTGAGGATGCGGCCGGAATGGGCGATGTAGGCGCGGTCGATCAGGCCCAGCGTCTCGCGGACGTTGTGGTCGGTGATCAGCACGCCGATGCCGCGCTGCTTCAGGTGCTTCACGAGGTCCTGGATGTCGCCGACCGCGATCGGGTCGATGCCCGCGAAGGGCTCGTCCAGCAGCATGAAGGTCGGCGACGAGGCGAGCGCCCGGGCGATCTCGCAGCGCCGCCGCTCGCCGCCCGAGAGCGCGATCGAGGGCGACTTGCGCAGGCGCGCGATGTCGAACTCCTCGAGCAGCGAGTCGAGCTTGCGCGCGCGCGCCTTGCGGTCCGGCTCGACCACTTCCAGCACCGCCCGGATGTTGTCCTCCACGGTGAGCCCGCGGAAGATCGAGGCCTCCTGCGGCAGGTAGCCGATCCCGAGCCGCGCCCGCTGGTACATGGGCAGGTGCGTGATCGGCAGGCCGTCCAGGGTGATGTGGCCGCGATCGGCCGCCACCAGCCCGGTGATCATGTAGAAGATCGTGGTCTTGCCGGCGCCGTTCGGCCCGAGCAGCCCGACGGCCTCGCCGGTGCGCACGGTGAGGCCGGCCTCGTGGACGACCGTGCGGGCGCCGTAGCTCTTGCGCAGGCCGCGCACGCTGAGGATGCCGAGACCGCCCTCCTCGGCCGCGGACCAGCCGTCGGCCTCGGCCGGCTGCTCGGCCTGCCGCGCGCGCCGGCCGAACAGCCGGCCGAGCCAGCCCGTCCGGGCCGGCTCCTGCGGGCCCGCCTGGAACGCCACGGCGCCGCTCAATCGACCTGCGCCTTCGGCCTGGGCGGCGGCTGGCTGCAGCCCTTCGCCTTGCCGTCCTTGGCGTCGGACTTCTCGCCGGGCACGAACAGGGCCGAGACGCGGCCGCCCGCCACCGGGTCCATATTCGCGCGCCCGGTGTTCATGTCGTAGACGAGCCGCTGCCCGCGGGTGACGTTCTGGCACTGGCTCAGGACGACGTTGCCGGTCAGCACGATCCGCTTGGCGTCCTGGTCGAACACCGCGTGATCGCCGGTGGCCACCTGGTCCTTCTGCACCACCGTCACCGGCCCGGCGCAGTCGACCTTCTGGATGCCGTTCTCGGCGGGGTTCCGCGGCGCCGCGTCGGCGCCCTCGTCCCGCGCCTCGGTCTTGGCGTCGCCCTTGGCGCCCTTGCCCGGCGCGTCCTTGCCGCGCTTGTAGGTCACCGTCATGGTCGAGCAGCGGATGGTGCTGTCGCCCTGCACGGCCACGACGTTGCCGGCGAAGACTGCCTTGTTCTCCCGGTCGAACACGTCGAGCCGGTCGGCGTCGATCTTGATCGGATCCTTGCCGCCGCCGCCGATATTGCCGAAGGGCGAGTCCTTGCGCGCCGGCTTCTCGGCCAGCGCTGGGCCGGCGAGGACCAGCCCGGCCGCCAGGGCGGCGCAGAGGAGGCGGGCGGCGCTCATCGGGCACCGTCCGCGGCTTCGGCGTCCGAGGTCAGGATGCGGGCCTGGGGCTTATCCCCCGGGGCGTCGCTGACGATGACCACGTGGACGTTGCCCACGAACGAGATCCGCTTGCCGTTCTCGACGACGTCGAGGGTGTCGGCCTTCACGTTGGCCCGCGCGCTGGAGACGGTGACGGGCTCCTGCGAGCTGATGGAGCCGGTCTTGAACGCGACGGCGGCGGAGCGCAGGCGCGCCTCCTCGCCCTTGTCGGTCCAGATGCGGATGTCGTCCTTCAGGTCGAGCGCCTCGCGGGCGGTGTCGAACAGGCCGGACGTCGCCGAGAGGCGGGCGATGCCGCCCTGGTCGTCGGTGGCGATGTGGCCGCGCATCTGCTGCAGCTCGATCTGGCTCGGCTTGCGGACGTCCTGGAGGGCGGCGTCGGCCGTCACCTCGTAGCCGCGCGTGCCCTGGCGGAAGCCCGAGAGCCGCGGGTTCTCCATGCGGACCTTGGAGCCGGCCAGCGTCACCGGGCCGACCGAGACGCCCGGCAGCTGCGCCGCGAAGGGATTGAACAGGTAGCCCAGCAGCAGCGCCACCGCGCCGCCGGCGACCACCGGAATCAGCCGGCGCATGGTGCGCACGCGTCCGCTGTGGCGGTACGCCCGGGCGTGGGCCCGGGTCCGCGCCGCCGCGACCGCCTGTCCGTTACCGGCTTCAGCCTCGACCGGGTTCATGCAGCGTCCGTGAGGCGCGCCCGAGGCGCGCGAGAGGGTTCGGCTCAGACGCCTGCGGCCCCCACCGCGCCCGCGCCTTCGGCCGGGCAATGATCCCGACCGGTGGCGAAGTTATGGCTCGACCATTTCCGAATGATCAACCGAACCCACAATCATCCCGAACGGATGTGTGTGGAGACACACGCCGCGCGCGCCGTCCCGGCAGCGCGCGGCGCGGGTCTCCGTAGTCCTACGCGCCCCGCGCGGCCGCGAGCGCCGCCGCCACCGTGCGGGCGAAGGCCGCGGGGTCGCGGGGGCTGTCGCCGTCCTGGATGCGGGCGAGGTCGAGGAGCGTGCCGGCGGCCTGCGGCACCTCCGATTCGGGGACCGCGGCCAGCGCCCGAATCAGCGGGTGGCGCGGGTTGATCTCCAGGACCGGCTGCCCCGCACCGGCCCGCCCGGCCCGGCGCATGAGCCGCTGCATCTGCAGGTCGGGTCCGCCGGTGCCGGCCGAGAGGACCACGGCCGAATCGACGAGCCGGTCGGTGGTGCGCACGTCCGAGACCTCGGCGCCGAGGGCCGTCTTCACGGCGGCGACGAAGGCGTCGATGCCCTCCGGCGCCTCCGGCTGCTCAACCTCCGGCGCGAACTTCGACAGGTCGAGGCCGCCCTTGGTGATCGAGCGGAGCGGCTTCTCGTCGAAGGTGCCGAGCTGATCGGGCCAGAAGGCGTCGACGTGGTCGGAGAGGAGCAGCACCTCGAGGCCGCGGGCCCGGAAGCCCTCCAGCTGCGGCGACGACTTGAGCGCCTCGGCGTCGTCGGCGACGAGGTAGTAGATCGCCTCCTGGCCGTCCTTCATGCGCGACACGTAGTCGGGCAGCGAGGTCCAGCCCTCGACGGCCGAGGAGCGGAAGCGCAGGAGCGGCGCGATCTCGCCCCGGCGCTCGAAATCCTCGTAGATGCCCTCCTTGAGGACGGGGCCGAAATTCTCCCAGAAGGACTGGTAGCCCTCCGCGTCCTTGGCGCGGGTGGTGAGTTCGGAGACGACGCGCCCGGTGACCGCGCGGCGGATCCGGGCGAGCGCCGGGGTCGATTGCAGCATCTCGCGGGAGACGTTCAGCGGCAGGTCCTCGGTGTCGACCACGCCCTGGACGAAGCGCAGCCACGGCGGCAGCAGCTCGGCCTCGTCGGTGATGAACATCCGCCGGACGTGCAGCCGGACCTTGCTCTGCCGCTCGTTCTCGAGGGCCTGGAACGGCTTCGAGCCGGGGATGAAGAGCAGCGCGGAGAACTCGAGCTGCCCCTCGGCGCGCCAGTGGAGCGTCGCCCAGGGCTTGTCGAAGTTCATGCCGATGGAGTGGTAGAACTCCTCGTACTGCTCTTCGGTGACCTCGGACTTCGCCTTGCGCCAGAGCGCGGTGCCCTGGTTGGCCGACTCGTCCTTGCCGTCGCGCACGACGGCGATCGGCACCGTGATGAAGTCGGCCCATTTCCGCACGAGATGGTCGAGGCGGTAGGGCTCGAGGTACTCGTCGGCATCCGCCTTGAGATGCAGAACGATGTCGGTGCCGGGCTCGGCCCGCGTCGCCGACTCCAGCGTGTAGCTGCCCTGCCCCTCCGAGGCCCAGGTCCAGGCCTCGTCGCTGCCGGCGCGGCGCGACGTGACGGTGACGCGGTCGGCGACCATGAAGGCCGAGTAGAAGCCGACGCCGAATTGGCCGATCAGGCTCGGCCGGTCCTCGGCCTTGGCGGATTCGAGCGTCTGCGAGAAGGCCCGCGTGCCGGAGCGCGCGATGGTGCCGAGGTTGGTGGCGAGATCCTCCTTGGTCATGCCGATGCCGGCGTCCGACACGGTCAGGGTCCGCGCCTCCTTGTCGGGCGCGATGCGGACCTTGGCGTCCGGCGGCAGCGCGCTCGCCGCCGAGGTCAGGGCCTCGAACCGCCGCCGGTCCATGGCGTCGGCCGCGTTGGCGACGAGTTCGCGCAGGAAGATCTCGCGGTCGGAGTAGAGCGCGTGCACGACGAGGTCGAGGAGGCGTCCCACCTCCGCCCCGAATTCGTGCCGCTCGATCGTCTCGCTCACGGGTGATGCCTCCGCTGTGGGGAAAATTCGCGGTGGCGATATGCTGGCGAACGCGGCCGTTTTCAATGCGGAAGGCGGTCTATGGCACCGCTCCGCGGCGTGTTCCCGTGCTGGGTCCCGGATCAGGTTCCGCTATCGCTCCACCTGTCCGGGAAAGCGGCGGTACAGGATTAAACGGTCCCTTTTCCCGGGCGCATGGAGCGCCAGCGGAATGCGACCCGGGATCCAGCACAGGACTCGCCGCGCCAGCGGCTCTGAATAATCAGATCTCGATCTCGGTGCCCACCTCGACGATCTGCCGGGTCGGCAGGCCGAAATGGGCGCCGGTGCGCTCGGCGTTCCGCTTCATGAAGGCGAACAGGCCCTCCCGCCACGGCGCCATGCCGGGATGGGTCGGCGACGGGATCACCACCTCGTGGCCGACGAAGTAGGTCATGTCCTCCAGGTATTCCGGCGGCAGCAGCCCGCTCGCCACCGCGCATTGCAGCCCCTCGGGGATCGAGGCGGTCTGCATGAAGCCGTAGCGCAGCACGACGCGCTCCATGCCGGGCGTGTATTTCGAGATCGCCTTGCGGATCCCCTGCGCCACCAGCGTGACCTGCGCCCGCTCGCTCGCCGGGATCACCGGCTCCTCCTCGTAGACGACGGTGATCAGCAGGATCCGCTCGTGCAGGCAGCGGCTGCGCTCCAGCAGGCGGCCGAGCGCCATCGGGATGCCCTCGGTGGCGGCGGTCAGGAAGGCCGCGGTGCCGGGCAGCGTCACCGGCGGGTGCGAGCCGAGGCTGGAGAGGAAGGAGGCCTCGGACATGCGCATGGTATGGCGGACGGATTCGAGGACGTGGTTGCCCTTCATCCAGGTCAGCATCAGGAAGGCGACCACGCCGGCGAGCAGCAGCGGAAACCAGCCGCCCTCGAACAGCTTCACGCTGTTGGCGGAGAAGAACACGAGGTCGATGCCGAGGAAGAAGCCGTTGACCGCGAGGACCAGGATCGGGTTGTAGCCCCAGCGGAGCGCGATCAGCGCGGCGAGCAGCGTGGTGATGCCCATGAGCGCCGAGACCGCGATGCCGTAGGCGCCGGCCAGGGCGTCGGAGGAGCCGAACACCACCACGGCCGTCAGGGTCGCCGCGGCGAGCAGCCAGTTCACCGCCGGCACGTAGATCTGGCCGCGCTCGTCCTCGTCGGTGTGCACCACCCGCATCATCGGCATGAAGCCGAGCTGGATCGACTGCTGGGTGAGCGAGTAGACGCCCGAGATCACCGCCTGCGAGGCGATGACGGTCGCCATCGTGGCGAGCGCCACCAGCGGGTAATGCGCCCAGTCCGGCGCGAGCCGGTAGAACGGGTTCTCGATCGCGCTCGGGTCGGCGATGATCAGCGCGCCCTGGCCGCAATAGTGGATCAGCAGCGCCGGCAGCACGAGGCCGAACCACGCGATCCGGATCGCCGGGGCGCCGAAATGGCCGAGATCGGCGTACATGGCCTCGCCGCCGGTCACCGCCAGGAAGGCCGCGCCGAGCATCAGGAAGCTGACGTGCCAGCCGGCATGGATCAGGAAGTCCACCGCCCGGAACGGGTTGGCCGCCGCCAGGATCTCCGGTGCGTGCAGGATGCTCGGGACCGCGAGCAGGACCAGGACGACGAACCAGACGAGCATGACCGGCCCGAACACCCGGCCGATGGCGGCGACGCCCTTGTGCTGGACCAGGAACAGCCCGATCAGGATCACCAGGGTGATCGGCACGACGTACGGCCCGAGCGCGGGCGCGTCGACCTTCAACCCCTCGATCGCCGAGAGCACCGAGATCGCCGGCGTGATCGCGCCGTCGCCGTAGAGCAGGGCCGCGCCGACCAGCCCGACCACCAGGAGCAGCGCCTTCCACGTCCCCGGCCGGGCATGCCGCGCGCCGAGCAGCGCCAGCATGGCGACGATGCCGCCCTCGCCGCGGTTGTCGGCGCGCAGGATCAGCACCGCGTATTTCAGCGACACGATCAGGATCAGCGACCACAGGATCAGCGACACCGCGCCGGTGGCCGCAGCAGCAACCGAGGCGCCGCCGCTGGTCGCCGCCTTCACCGCCTCCTTGAAGGCGTAGAGCGGGCTCGTGCCGATGTCGCCGTACACGACGCCCAGCGCGCCCAGCATCAGCGCGCCGCCGGGCCCGTGCCGGACCGCGCCGGGCTTGCGCGCCACCGGCGCCGCCGGACGATCGACCGCCGGGGCAGCCGCGGAAGGCAGGGCTTGGCTCACGGTCGGGTCCGGTCGATGGCGTCGCGGTTAGCCGAAATCTTAGCGCGTCGGTCGCGCGGCGATAGACTCGGCAGATCTCCCGAGCGACCGCGGCGAAGACTTGTCACCCGAACGTGATGACAGTCGAGCGACCGCTTCGGCCCCGCCGCGTCGGCGGCGCGCGGGGCCCGCCGGTCAGGCGGCGTCGAGGCCGAGGTCGATGATCGCCGCCGAATGGGTGATCCAGCCGCAGGAGATCAGGTCGACCCCCGAGGCCGCGACGGCCCCGACCGTCTCGCGGGTGATCCGGCCCGACGCCTCGGAGAGGGCGCGCCCGTCGATCATCGCCACGGCGCGGCGGAGCAGGTCGGGCCCCATATTGTCGAGGAGCACCGCGTCGATCCCGACCGACAGGGCCTCCTCCAGCTGCTCCAGGCTGTCGACCTCGCACTCGATCTTCACCAAGTGGCCGGCCCGGGACCGGGCGCGCTCGATCGCCGGGACGATGCCGCCGGCGACCGCCACGTGGTTGTCCTTGATCAGCACCGCGTCGTCGAGGCCGAAGCGGTGGTTCGAGCCGCCGCCGGCGCGGACCGCGTGCTTCTCCAGGGCGCGCAGGCCCGGCGTGGTCTTGCGGGTGCAGACGATCGACGCCTTGCCGTGCGGGCGCGCGGCCTCGACGAGGCCGTGGGTGGCGGTGGCCACGCCCGACATCCGGCAGAGCAGGTTCAGCGCCACGCGCTCCGCCGTCAGGATCGCCCGCGCCGGCCCTTCGAGGCGCAGCACCACGTCGCCCGGCGCCACGCGGGCGCCGTCGCCGCGCTCGACCGTCACGGTGACGGCCGGGTCCACCAGCGCGAACGCGATGGCGGCGGCGTCGGTGCCCGAGATGACGCCGTCCTGCCGGGAGGCGATCACGCCGCGCATCCGCTCGCCCGGGGGCACGATGGCGTCGGTGGTAATGTCGCCGGCCCGGCCGAGATCCTCCAGCAGGGCGGCGCGCACCACGGGCTCCACGAGGAGCCGCGGCAGGGGGAGGATCTCATCGGAGAGAACCGACTGGGTCATGGCGTCAGCGCCTCCTCGGCGGACGGGGTCGCGGCGATCGGGTCGGCCAGCGCGGCCTCGGTGTGCGCGGCCGCGGCGAGATGGGGGAAGTCGCTGCGCCAGTGGGCGCCGCGGCTCTCCCGGCGGGCGAGCGCGCCGCGGGCGATGAGCAGCGCCACGAGGGCGGCGTCGCAGGTCTCAGCCCCCGCCTCGAGGACGGCGACGGCTTCCTCGAGGCCGGCGGCGTCGCGCACGACGCCGACCCCGCGCTCCATCAGCGCGCGGATCGCCGGCAGGTCGCCGGCGGCGCGGACAGACACGGCCTCGGGCACGATCGCGGCGGGCGGCGGCGCGTCGAGCCCGTCGGCGATGAAGCGCGCGTAGGCGAGGCCTTCCAGCAGGGAGTTGCTGGCGAGCCGGTTGGCGCCGTGGAGGCCCGTCGAGGAGACCTCGCCGCAGGCGTAGAGCCCGGGCACCGAGGTGGCGCCGTGCCCGTCCACCTTCACGCCGCCCATGTGGTAGTGCGCCGCCGGGCGGACCGGGATCGGCTGCACGGCCGGGTCGATGCCGGCGGCGGCGCAGAGCCCCGCCACGGTCGGGAAGCGCGTGGGCATCGCGGCGCCGAGCGCGCCGCGGGCGTCGAGATAGACCGTGCGGCCCCGCTGCAGCGCCTGGAAGATGCCGCGGGCGACCACGTCGCGGGGGGCGAGGTCGCCGCCCGCGATGCCGGCCATCACGGCGGCGCCGGTCTCGTCGATGAGGCGCGCGCCCTCGCCGCGCAGGGCCTCGGTGGCGAGCGGCATCGGGTCGGCGCCGGCCGCGATGGCGGTCGGGTGGAACTGCACGAACTCCATGTCGCGCATCACCGCGCCGACCCGGGCGGCGAGCGCCAGCCCACGGCCGACGGCACCCGGCGGGTTGGTGGTCGCCGCGTAGAGGGCGCCGACGCCGCCGGTCGCGAGCACCACCGCGCGGGCCGGGATGCGGAACAGCGCGCCGTCGCGCTCGGCGACGATGCCGGCCACCGCCCCGCGCGCGTCCCGGAGCAGGTCGCAGGCCCGCGCCGTGACGACCTCCACGGACGGCGCCGACAGCACGGCCCGCACCAGCCCTTCGAGCACGCGGGCGCCGGTGGCGTCGCCGCCGGAGCGGACGATGCGGCGGCGGCCGTGGGCCGCCTCGAGACCGAGGGCCAGCGCGCCGTCGTCGGTGCGGTCGAACGGGACGCCGATCCGCACGAGCCAGTCGATGAGGGCGGGACCTTCCTGGGCGACCCGGAGCGCCACGTCGGGCTCGGTGAGCCCGGCGCCGGCGGCCTCCGTGTCGGCGGCGTGGAGCGCCGCCGCGTCGTCGGCGCCGACCGCGGCGGCGATGCCGCCCTGGGCCCAGCCGGTGGCGGTGCCGAGGCCGAGGGCCG
>NZ_JBKFBI010000166.1:0-11787 GCF_053346095.1 Methylobacterium sp. A52T
TACGACCCGACTTGGGGTAGCGGGGACATCGGCGGCCGGCTGGTCCAGCGCGGCCGTCGCGGCGCGGAGGGAGGCGGCCGGTGCCAGCGTGCCGCCGAGAAGGGCGGCCAGCGCGATGAGGCTGGAGCGCGGGACGCGCATCGTGATCTCCCGGGGCGCGGCGGCAGGACCGCACGCTCAGATTGTGATTATCCGCGCAAGCGTGGCTTTGAGCAACCGCAGTTATCGCGAATAGAGGCTCGGTCCTGCAGATGAATGTGTCATTTCTAATGCTGCTCAGCTTACGATCCGCTCAATCATCTGCCGGCGCGATGCAGCAGGGCCGACGATTTCAGCGACCTTGGCCGAAACGAATGCGCGCGGTGCGCTAGCGCACGCCGCGCCCGATCAGGCCGCGTCCTCGGTTTTGTCGTCCTCCTCCAGCCCCAGATCCTTGAGCTTGCGGTAGAGGGTGGAGCGTCCGATGCCGAGGCGGCGCGAGACCTCCGACATCCGCTGCCGGTAGAACTGGAGCGCGAAGCGGATGATCTCCGCCTCGAGGACGTCCATCGGCTTCATCTCGCCGGTCTCCTCGGCGACCAGCGACATGGCGTGCGGGTCGCGGACCTCGACGCGGACGATCTCGCGCACCGGTTCGGGGGCGTAGGCCGGCATCTGCGGCTGGACCGGCGCCGCCGGGATCCGCACGTCGAAGCCCTCGACCTGCGCGGCGATCTGGGGGAATTCGGAGACGGTCAGCTCGTCGCCGTCCGCCAGCACGACGGCGCGGAACAGGGCGTTCTCCAGTTGCCGGACGTTGCCCGGCCAGGGATAGCGCGTGAGCAGGGCCATGGCCTCCGGGCTGATCGCCCGCACGCGCTTGCCTTCCTCGGCCGAGAACCGCGCACAGAACGAGCGGACGAGATCCGGGATGTCCTCGCGGCGCGCCCGCAGGGGCGGCAGCGTCATCGGGAAGACGTTCAGGCGGTAGTAGAGGTCCTCGCGGAACTTGCCCTGCTTCACGAGGTCGAGCAGCGACCGGTTCGTCGCCGAGACGAGCCGGATGTCCACCCGCACCGAGCGCTTGCCGCCGACGGGATCGACCTCGCCCTCCTGGAGGGCGCGCAGCAGCTTGACCTGCGCGTCGAGGGGCAACTCGCCGATCTCGTCGAGGAACAGCGTCCCGCCCGAGGCCTCGACGAACTTGCCGGCGTGCTTCTCGGTGGCACCGGTGAACGCCCCCTTCTCGTGGCCGAACAGCGTGGATTCCACCAGGTTCTCCGGGATCGCCCCGCAATTGACGGTCACGAACGGCTTGCCGCGCCGGTCGCCGGACCCCTGGATCGCCCGGGCCAGCACCTCCTTGCCGACGCCGGACTCTCCCTCGATCAGAACGGGGATGTTCGACTTCGCGGCCCGCTCGGCGAGGCGGATCACCCGCTCCATGTCGGGGCTCTTCGAGGTGAGATCCTTGAAGGTGAGCGCCCCGGAGGCGCGACGGCGCATGCGGCGCACCTCCTCCTCGAGCGTGTCGACCCGCAGGGCGTTCTTGATCGAGACCTGGAGCCGCTCCGCGCCCGCCGGTTTGACCACGAAATCCACGGCGCCGGCCCGCATGGCGCTGACCACCGTGTCGATGGATCCGTTGGAGGTCTGGACGATGACCGGTGTGGCGAGGCCGCTCTTGCGCATCTCGGCCAGGACGCCGAGCCCGTCGAGCCCCGGCATCACGAGGTCGAGGAGCACGACGTCCGCACCCTCGGATCGCAGCAGGGTCAGCGCGTCCGCACCGGTCTCGGCGATCCGCGCCTCGAAGCCGAAGCGGCGCACGGCCGCCTCGGCCAGGCGCCGCTGGACCGGATCGTCATCCACGATGAGCACGGTGGCGGACATAGCGGCTCCCTGAACGGCGCGCGAAGGCCGGACACGCGACGCGGGTTCGACCCGGTCGCGGCCTTCCGATTCGGCGACTGTTTCGTTTCGAGCCGTAGGGTGGCCGACAGTCGTAAAGTGCCGCTTAACGACGTTTGCGCCGCGTCGTCACCGATCGCGCGCCGGTGCGACGGGCCCTCCGCGTTGAACGCGTGGCGGCACGCTCGATATCAGGGTACGGGGCCGGAGCCCTTGGAGAGGATTGCACACCATGATGCCGAGCCACACCGCCTCGCCGGTGACTGTCCGCCTGCCGGAGGGTGTGAGTGCCGCGCGCGCCGCCGCGAAGGCTGCCGACCTCGGCCATCTTCCGGAATGGGACCTCACGGACCTCTATTCCGGCCTCGATGATCCGAACTTCTCCGGCGACATGACCCGCGCCGAGGAGGAGTGCCGCCGCTTCTCCGAGACCTACGCCGGCCGGATCGCGGACCTCGCCGCAGGCCCGGACGCCTCCGCGCGGCTGGCCGAGGCGGTGCGCGCCTACGAGGGCATCGAGGACCTGCTGGGCAAGCTCATGTCCTTCGCGGGTCTCGTCTATTCCGGCGATACCACCGACGAGGCGCGCGCCAAGTTCTACGGCGACACCCGCGAGCGGCTGACGAGCGCCTCGGCGGATCTCCTCTTCTTCGCCCTGGAACTGAACCGCGTCGACGATACGGCCATGAACGCCGCGATGGCGGAGGGACCGCTCGCCCACTACGCGCCGTGGATCGAGGACCTGCGGCGGGAGAAGCCTCACCAACTCGACGACCGCACCGAGAAGCTGTTCCTCGAGAAGTCGGTCACGTCGAACGCCGCCTGGGACCGGTTGTTCAACGAGACGATCGCCGCGCTGCGCTTCACCGTGCAGGGCGAGGAGATGCCGCTGGAGCCGACGCTCAACAAGCTCCAGGACCCGGACGGCGCGGTCCGCAAGGAGGCGGCCGGCGCGATCAGCGCGGTGCTGCGCGGCCAGCTGCGCGTATTCACGCTCATCACCAACACGCTGGCGAAGGACAAGGAGATCAGCGACCGCTGGCGCGGGTTCAAGGACGTCGCGGACGCGCGCCACCTGTCGAACCGCGTCGAGCCCGAGGTGGTGGAAGCCCTCGTCGACGCGGTGCGGGCAGCCTATCCCCGCCTGTCCCACCGCTACTACACGCTGAAGGCGAAGTGGTTCGGGCAGGAGGCGCTGCCCTACTGGGACCGCAACGCGCCGCTGCCCCGCGTCGAGCAGCGCACGATCCCGTGGACGGAGGCCCGCGACACGGTGCTGTCCGCCTACGACGCCTTCTCGCCGAAGATGGCGGGGATCGCCCGGCGCTTCTTCGACGAGCGCTGGATCGACGCGCCGACCCGCCCCGGCAAGGCGCCGGGCGCCTTCGCGCATCCGACCGTTCCCTCCGTCCACCCCTATGTGCTGGTCAACTACCAGGGCAAGCCGCGGGACGTGATGACGCTGGCGCACGAGCTGGGCCACGGCGTCCACCAGGTGCTCGCCGGGCCGAACGGGGCCCTCATGGCGCCGACGCCCCTGACGCTGGCCGAGACGGCGAGCGTCTTCGGCGAGATGCTGACCTTCCGCCGGCTCCTCGCCGCGACCACGGACACGACCCAGCGCCGGGCCATGCTCGCCGCCAAGGTCGAGGACATGATCAACACGGTGGTGCGCCAGATCGCCTTCTACTCGTTCGAGCGGAAGGTCCATCTCGCCCGCGCCAAAGGAGAGCTGACCACCGACCAGATCAACGCGCTGTGGCTGTCCGTGCAGGCAGAGTCGCTCGGTCCGGCGATCACGCTGGATTCCGGCTACGAGCCGTTCTGGGCCTACATCCCGCACTTCATCCACTCGCCGTTCTACGTCTACGCCTACGCGTTCGGCGATTGCCTGGTGAACTCGCTCTACGGCGTCTACGCCCGGGCGGAGGACGGCTTCGTGGACCGCTACTTCGCGTTGCTCGCGGCCGGCGGCTCGAAGCCCTACGGCGAGTTGCTCGCGCCCTTCGGCCTCGACGCCAAGGACCCGGGCTTCTGGCAGATCGGGCTCGGCATGATCGAGAGCATGATCGTCGAGCTCGAGAGCATGGAAGGACAGGCCTGAGCCGAGCGCCGCGGACCCGGTCGACCCCCGCGGCGCAGGGACCCACGCCCCTGGTTCGTGGCCGGGGGCGGCTTATCTGCGCATCATCGTCAGACAAGCAGATCGAGTGATGGCCGAGACCGACCGCGAAGCCAACCGCTTCTCCGCCCGCGCCGGGCGCTACGCCAGCGTGGGCGCCAACGTCGGCGGCGTCGCCGCCCGGATGGCCGTGGCACGGCTGTTCGGAAAGGAGGGCACCACCAACGCCGCCGCCTTGGCGCAGGCGCTGGGCGGTCTGAAGGGCCCGATCATGAAGGTGGCCCAGCTGCTGGCCACCGTCCCGGACCTGCTCCCGCCCGAGTACGCGACCGAGCTGCAGAAGCTGCAGGCGGACGCCCCGCCGATGGGCGCGGCCTTCGTCCGGCGCCGGATGCAGTCGGAGCTCGGCGCCGGCTGGCAGGAGCGCTTCGGCAGCTTCGACCTCAAGCCCGCGGCGGCGGCCTCGCTGGGCCAAGTCCATCGCGCGACCACCAAGGACGGCGAACGGCTCGCTTGCAAGCTCCAGTACCCGGACATGCAATCGGCCGTGGAGGCCGACCTGAAGCAGCTGGAGGTCGCGTTCGCGCTTCACCGCCGGATGAACACGTGGCTCGACACGCGCGAGATCGCCAAGGAGATCGGCGCCCGGGTGCGCGAGGAACTCGACTACGAGCGCGAGGCCAAGCACGCGGCCCTCTACGGGGCCGTGCTCAAGGACATCGCGGCCGTGCGGGTGCCGCGCGTTCATCCGGAACTGTCGACGAAGCGCCTCCTGACGCTCGGCTGGCTCGACGGGGACAAGATCCTGGGCTTCGCCGACGAGGCGGTCGAGGTGCGCAACCGGATCGCCCAGGCGATGTTCAAGGCCTGGTGGCACCCGTTCAGCCGGGCCGCGGTGATCCACGGCGACCCGCATCTGGGCAATTACACCGTGTTCTCGGACGCCGGCGAGGCCGCGGGAATCAATCTGCTGGACTACGGCTGCGTCCGGATCTTCCATCCGCGCTTCGTCGGCGGCGTCGTGGATCTCTACCGCGGCCTGTTGGAGAACGACGATGCCCGCATCGTCCACGCCTACGAGGTCTGGGGATTCAAGGATCTCGACAAGGAGAAGATCGAGATCCTGAACATCTGGGCCCGCTTCATCTACGGGCCGCTGCTCGAAGACCGCACCCGCACCGTCGCCGACGGCGTGAAGCCGGGCGAGTACGGTCGCCGACAGGCCTTCCAGGTCCATCAGGCCCTGAAGGAGCGCGGGCCCGTGACGGTCCCGCAGGAATTCGTCTTCATGGATCGCGCGGCCGTAGGGCTGGGCGCCGTGTTCCTCCACCTCAGATCTGAACTCAACTACCACCGGTTGTTCGAGGCCGAGATCGAGCATTTCTCGCTGGATGAACTCACGAAACGCCAGGGCCGGGCGCTCGCCGAAGCCGGTCTGCCGAAACCGGCCTGATTCGGCGCGAAGATCCACCGGGAGAGCGATCAACTTGCGTGCGTCCGATTGCGGCAGGTAAACGCTTGAGCTACATCCGACCGCGACCGCAAGAAGTCGCGTCTTAGGGAAACGAGCGCACGATGGCCGAGAGTGACACGGTGGCCGGGCACACCTACAGCCCGGCGATGGACGCGACGACGCACGAGCAGACCTATCGCGGATTTGTCCGGTTCGTCGAAATCGCCACTGGCGTCGTCATCTGCTGGGTGCTGGCCCTCGCCATCGGCGGGATCCGCGAAGCGTGGCTGCTGGCCATCGTCGGCGTGATCGCCTCCGGAGCCGCCGGCGCGGTGGGCGCCCTCGCGCCGGCCGTGGGGTGGAAGGCCCCGCTGGTCGTCGGCATTCTCCTGGTCCTCTACCTGTTCTTCGCCTGAGAGGGCCGCAAGCGGCGGCGTCGAGCGTCGCCGCGGATGACGAGCCCGCTCGCAATCGCCGAACGGGATGCTGACGCATTGTTGGCAATTAAATTGGGCGCAAGTTACATTCCGGCCGCATCCATCGCGGTATCGTAGATCCGCCTCTCGAAAAGCTGCGCCGGTTCGCGCATTCGAAAGGCCGAGCTTTTCCAGGGGAACCCTCGCATGCGCATTGCTGTGCTGTCCGAGACGGACTCCGCGGAGCCGCGCGTCGCCGCGGTTCCTGAGACCGTCAAGAAATTCAAGACCCTCGGTGCCGACGTCGTGGTGCAGTCCGGGGCCGGCCAGAAGGCCGGCATCCTGGATTCCGAGTACGAGGCCGCCGGCGCCAGCATCGCCGGGAGCGCCGCCGATGCCGCCGGAAATGCCGACCTTGTGCTCAAGGTCCGGCGCCCGAGCGCCGAGGAGCTGCCGCAGCTTAAGCGCGGCGCCACCGTGATCGCGATCATGGACCCCTACGGCAACGAGGACGCCCTCAAGGCGATGGCCGAGGCCGGGATCGACGGCTTCGCCATGGAGCTGATGCCCCGCATCACCCGTGCGCAGGTGATGGACGTCCTGTCCTCGCAGGCCAATCTCGCCGGATATCGCGCGGTCGTCGACGGCGCCGCCGAGTACGGGCGGGCCATGCCGATGATGATGACCGCCGCCGGCACCGTGCCGGCCGCCCGCGTCTTCGTCATGGGCGTCGGCGTGGCCGGCCTCCAGGCCATCGCGACCGCCCGCCGGCTCGGCGCGGTCGTCACCGCAACCGACGTCCGGCCCGCCACCAAGGAGCAGGTCGAATCGCTCGGCGCCAAGTTCGTCGCCGTCGAGGACGACGAGTTCAAGCAGGCCGAGACGGCCGGCGGTTACGCCAAGGAGATGTCGGCCGAGTACCAGAAGAAGCAGGCGGAGCTGGTCAAGGGCCACATCGCCAAGCAGGACATCGTCATCACCACCGCGCTGATCCCGGGCCGGCCGGCGCCGAAGCTCGTCTCCGAGGAGATGGTGGCGTCGATGAAGCCGGGTTCGGTCCTCGTCGATCTCGCGGTGGAGCGCGGCGGCAACGTTGCCGGCGCCAAGGCCGGCGAGGTCGTCACGAACGACCGCGGCGTGAAGATCGTCGGCCACGTCAACGTGCCGGGGCGGCTCGCCGCCACTTCGTCGAGCCTCTACGCGCGCAACCTCTACGCCTTCGTCGAGACTCTGATCGACAAGGAGTCGAAAGCGCTGGCCATCAACTGGGACGACGAGTTGGTGAAGGCCACGAACCTCACCCGCGACGGCTCGGTCGTCCACGCATCCTTCCAGCCCAAGACCGATGGCGCAGCCTCGGAAGCCGCCTCCGTGGGGCTGGCCAAGTCGGAGGCCAGCAAGGCGTCCGGTGCGGCCACCCCGGCGGGCGCGCAGTGAAGCCTGGCCGAGAGGAGTAGCAGAATGGCAAACGTCATCGTCCCTCCCGATCAGGCGGCCGATCAGGCCCGCGTGCTGGCCGACGCCGCGCGCGCGGCGGCCGCGGTGGCGCGCAACGCCGCCGACCAGGCGCAGGTCATCGCCGACGGCATGGGCCACGGGCTCAGCGCCGCCACCGGCGGCGCGGTCGATCCGACCGTGTTCCGGCTCGCGATCTTCGTGCTGGCGATCTTCGTCGGCTACTACGTGGTCTGGTCGGTGACCCCGGCCCTGCACACCCCGCTCATGTCGGTAACCAACGCGATTTCGTCGGTGATCATCGTCGGCGCGATCCTGGCGGTCGGCGTTCCGCTGATCGAGAAGGGCACGGGCCTCGCCCGGTTCTTCGGCTTCATCGGCATCGTACTCGCCAGCGTGAACATCTTCGGCGGCTTCCTCGTCACGCAGCGCATGCTCGGCATGTACAAGAAGAAGGGCTGAGCCGGTGTCAGAGAACGTCTCCTCCCTTCTCTATATCGTCGCCGGCGTCCTGTTCATCATGGCGCTGCGGGGGCTCTCGCACCCCACGACCTCCCGGCAGGGCAACCTGTACGGCATGGTCGGCATGGGTCTCGCCATCCTGACCACGCTGGTCGGCCACCCGCCGGCGGGTGCCGGCGCCTGGATCCTCGTCCTGCTAGGTTTAGGGCTCGGCGGCGGCGTCGGCGCGGTGATCGCCAAGCGCGTGCCGATGACCGCGATGCCGCAGCTCGTCGCGGCCTTCCACTCGCTGGTCGGCCTCGCGGCCGTCTTCGTGGCCGCGGGCGCCCTCTACGCACCGCAGGCGTTCGGCATCATCGAGAATGGCCACTTCCACAAGCAATCGCTGTTCGAGATGGGTCTCGGCGTCGCCATCGGCGCCATCACCTTCACCGGCTCGGTGATCGCCTTCGCCAAGCTCGACGGGCGCATGTCCGGCAAGCCGATCATGCTGCCCCAGCGCCACCTCATCAACGCGCTGCTGGCCGCCGGCCTCGTGCTGCTGATCGCCCTGTTCATCGGCACCGAGTCGAAAGCGATCTTCTGGCTGATCGTCATCGCCTCGCTGGTGCTGGGCGGCCTGATCATCATCCCGATCGGCGGCGCCGACATGCCGGTGGTCGTGTCGATGCTCAACTCGTACTCGGGCTGGGCGGCGGCCGGCATCGGCTTCACCCTGGGCAACCTCGCGCTGATCATAACCGGCTCGCTGGTGGGCTCCTCGGGCGCGATCCTGTCCTACATCATGTGCCACGCGATGAACCGGTCGTTCATCTCGGTGATCCTCGGCGGCTTCGGTGGCGACACCGCCGCGGCCGGCACCGGCCAGGTCGAGACCCGGCCCGTGAAGCAGGGTTCGGCCGACGACGCGGCCTACATCATGAAGAACGCCGAGCGGGTCATCATCGTCCCGGGCTACGGCATGGCGGTCGCCCAGGCGCAGCACTCCCTGCGCGAGATGGCCGACATGCTGAAGAAGGAGGGCGTCGACGTGAAGTACGCCATCCACCCGGTGGCGGGCCGCATGCCGGGCCACATGAACGTGCTGCTGGCCGAGGCCAACGTGCCCTACGACGAGGTCTTCGAGCTGGAGGACATCAACGGCGAGTTCCCGCAGGCGGACGTCGCCTTCGTGATCGGCGCCAACGACGTCACCAACCCGGCCGCCAAGACCGACAAGGCCTCGCCGATCTACGGCATGCCGATCCTCGACGTGGAGAAGGCCAAGACCGTGCTGTTCATCAAGCGCGGCATGGGCTCCGGCTACGCGGGCGTGGAGAACGAGGTCTTCTTCCGCGACAACACCATGATGCTGTTCGGCGACGCCAAGAAGGTCGTGGACAGCGTGCTGAAGTCGCTCTGAGACCCAGGTCTCCGGCAGCGTCGAGGGGCGGGCAGCGATGCCCGCCCTTTCTCGTTGCGGCGGTTCGCGTTCGGCATCGCTGTTGCGGCGGGGCGCAAGATTCCCCGCGCCGGCCGGTGTAGGGTGGCGCCCGTGTCGTCCGCTCCGCTCCTCGCCGAATTGCCGCCCTTCCTGGGTGTGGCCGCCTCCGTGACCGGCCGGCGCTGGCAGGAGCGCTGCGGCGGCGCGGCCGTCCAGAATCACATCGCCAAGATGGTCCAGGCCCACGGTCTGCCGGAATTGCTGGCCCGGGTGCTCGCGGGACGCGGGATCGTACCGGAGGCGGCCCCCCGCCACCTCGCGCCGCGCCTGCGCGACCTGATGCCGGATCCCGATACGCTGCTCGACATGGGAGCGGCCGTCCGCCGCCTCGTCCGGGCGGTGAAGCGCGGGGAGACCGTGGCGGTCTTCGGCGATTACGACGTCGACGGCGCCGCGAGCGCGGCCCTGCTCGCGGGGTACCTCCGCGAGCTGGGCTTGCGCGCGCCGATCCACATTCCCGACCGGATCACCGAGGGCTACGGACCCAACATCGCGGCGATCACCGCGCTCGCGGCCGAGGGCGCGACGCTCCTCGTCTGCGTCGATTGCGGGACGAGCGGCCACGCCCCCCTCGAGGAGGCCGAGAAATCCGGCCTGGACGTCATCGTCCTCGACCACCACGCGGCCTCCGAGGTGCTCCCGCCGGCCCGCGCCGTGGTCAACCCGAATCGCCTCGACGACCTCTCGGGCCTCGGCCATCTCTGCGCCGCCGGCATCGTGTTCCTGACCCTGGTCGCGCTGAACCGCGCCCTGCGGCAGGAGGGCTTCTTCGGCGGCCATCGTCCCGAACCGCAGCTCACCGACGCCCTCGATCTCGTCGCCCTGGCGACCGTCGCCGACGTCGTGCCCCTCACGGGCCTCAACCGGGCCTTCGTGACCCAGGGCCTCACGGTGATGCGCCATCGCGGCCGGACCGGGCTCGCGGCGCTGCTGGACGCCGCCTCGCTCGGCGAGCCGCCGGAAGCCTGGCATCTCGGCTTCGTCCTCGGGCCGCGCATCAATGCTGGGGGCCGCATCGGCGATTCGGCCCTGGGCGCCCGCCTGCTGACCACGGCGGACCCGAGCGAAGCGGCCCGGATCGCCGCCGACCTCGATCGGCTGAACCGGGAGCGCCAGGCCATCGAGGCGCAGGCCGTCCTGGAAGCCGAGGCCGAGATGGACCGGGCGCTGACGCTGGATCCGGCCCGCACCGTGCTGGTGACCGCCAGCGCCGAGTGGCACCCCGGCATTGTCGGCCTGATCGCCTCGCGGTTGAAGGAGCGCTTCAACCGGCCGGCCTTCGCGTTCGCGATCCGCCCGGATGGCACCGCCACGGGGTCGGGACGCTCGATCCCGGGCGCGGATCTGGGGCTCGCGGTCCGCGCCTGCGTCGAGGCCCGGCTCGCCAGCAAGGGCGGCGGCCACGCCATGGCGGCCGGCGTCACCGTGCGGGCCGACGACATCCCGCGCTTCGAGGCACATCTGGCTATGCTGCTCGGCGCGAGCGTCGCGGTGGCCCGCGCCGCCGACGCCCTGCTCATCGACGGCGGCCTCAGCGCCGGCGGCGCCACCGCGGAGACGGTCCGGCTGCTGCAGCAGGCCGGCCCGTTCGGCCAAGGCGCGCCCGAGCCGCTCTTCGCGCTGGGCCGGCATCGCCTCGTCGATGCCGGCGTGGTCGGCTCGAACCATGTCCGGGCGCGCCTGCGCAGCCGCGACGGTCAGGTCGTCGGAGCGATCTGCTTCCGCGCGGCCGAGCGGCCGCTCGGCCTGGCCCTCCTGAACGGGATCGGCCGGGAGATGCACGTGGCCGGGACGCTGTCCTGCGACCGCTGGCGCGGCGCCGAGCGTGCCCAGCTCCGGATCGTCGATCTCGCGCCGTCCGAACCCTGAGACACCCCGGCGTCAGGTCCCGGCCATGACGAGCGCCCAAAAGCGCTTGTACCGCGTCGTGGGGGCATCGACCCGGGCGATCCCGATCCTGCGGATCTGCGGGAGCAGCATGTTCTTGTTGTGCTCGGGACTCGCCTTCCAGCGGGCGAGCACCTGCTCCAGGGTCTCGGACCCGGCGCTGAGATTCTCGGCCGCCCAGGATCTCGCGAGACCGGCCGAGGCCATGCGCGAGGTGAAGCTGCCGCCGACATCGTGGCTGAGCTGGCCGCGGCGGGCGTTGTTGCCGGCCTGGAAAGCCGCCGCCTTCACGAGTGCCGGATCGACCACGACCGGGCTCAGGCCGTGCTGGACCCGGTAGGCCGAGATCGCCGCGGCGGCCGCAACCTCGTCGAGCACGGCGGCGTGCGTCGCGTTCTCGACGGACGATTCGGGCAGGACCGAGAGACCGCCGCACCCGTTGAGGGCCAGCAGGAGGGTGGCGGCGATGGCGCGACTGAGTTTGGGCACGGTCCGGACGGCGTTGCGTGAGACGGGACCGCTTCCCTCCGGCGCGGTTGCGGCGAAAGCGCGGCGCGCGGCGCGCCGGCAGGATCCCGCCGACCGGCGTGGCGCCAGCGCCACGCCGGGCCGCGGGATC